>JAPKCR010000340.1 GCA_026421135.1 Sulfitobacter sp.
CTCTCTAGAAACACCGATGAAATCTTGCGTTTTTGCGGGTCGGCTGTGTCTTTGTATTCCTGCAGGATAAAACGGGATTTTGCTTGAAGATGCGGGTTTTCCTCGGACCACCGAAAGGCATCATCGACCTCTTTCGTGGAACACAGTGTCGAAAATATCGACGAATATGAACGCGCATGCACGGCTTCCATAAAAGCAATGTTCGTCAACACGGCTTCCTCGTGCGGTGTTTGTGCATCGGGCATCAGCGATGGCGCGCCCACAGTGTTCTGGATCGTGTCGAGCAGCGTCAGGCCTGTAAGAACGCGGATCGTCAGCGTGCGCTCGTTCGGGGTTAGTGTGGCCCAGCTTTGGACATCGTTAGAAAGCGGCACCTTTTCGGGCAACCAGAAATTGACAGTTAGGCGGTTCCAAACCTCTAGATCTTTGTCGTCTTGGATGCGGTTCCAGTTGATGGCGCGGGGTACGGCGGGCTTGTGTACAAGGTCTTTCATATCGGGTCTCACAATGTGCAGGAAACGCAGCCGTCGACTTCCGTCCCCTCAAGGGCGGTTTGGCGCAGGCGGATGTAATAGATGGTTTTAATGCCCTTCTTCCACGCATAGATTTGCGCGCGGTTGATATCGCGGGTGGAGGCATCGGCGGGGAAGAACAAGGTAAGCGACAGGCCCTGATCCACATGGGTCGTTGCGGCGGCGTAGGTGTCAATGATGGCTTCCGGTCCGATCTCATATGCATCGCGGTAGAACTCGAGGTTGTCGTTGTTCATGAACGGCGCAGGGTAATACACCCGCCCGATCTTGCCCTCTTTGCGAATTTCGATCTTGCTGACGATCGGATGGATAGAGGACGTAGAATTGTTGATATAGCTGATCGACCCCGTCGGCGGCACGGCCTGCAAATTGCGATTGTACAGCCCGTGTTTCATGACCAGATCGCGCAGCTTGGCCCAATCTGCGCGGGTTGGCAGGTCTTTGCCCTCAAATAGCGCTTTGACGCAGTCGCTTCCGGGGAGCCAGTCGCGGGTGGTATATTTGTCAAAGAATTCACCGCTGGCATAAGTCGAGGTCGCGAAGTTTGCGAAGGTTTCGCCCTTTTCTTGCGCCAAAAGGTTAGACGCACGGATCGCATGATAGGCTACAGCGGCGAAATAGACTGACGTGAATTCGATCCCCTCGGCGCTGCCATAATGGATGCGCTCACGCGCCAGAAAGCCGTGCAGGTTCATCTGCCCCAGCCCGATTGCATGGCTTTCATCATTGCCGCGCCGCACAGACGGCACTGAATTGATTGCAGACATTTCGGAAACGGCGGTCAGCACACGAATGGATGTTTCCACCGTCGCACCAAAGTCAGGACCATCCATGGTTTTGGCGATGTTAAGCGAACCTAGGTTACACGAAATATCCGTACCAAGGTGATCATAGCCCAAATCATCGTGGAAGGTGCTGGCCTCATTCACTTGCAGGATTTCCGAGCAAAGGTTCGACATTGCGATGCGCCCCTCAATGGGGTTCGCACTGTTCACCGTGTCCTCGAACATGATGTAGGGATAACCGCTTTCGAATTGAATTTCTGCCAGGGTCTGAAAGAATTCGCGAGCGTTGATTTTCTGTTTACGGATGCGTTTGTCGTCGACCATTTCGGCGTATTTTTCAGTAACTGAAATGTCCGAAAAGGGCAGGCCATAGACACGCGCAACGTCGTGGGGCGAGAATAGATACATATCCTCGTTTTTCTTGGCCAGCTCAAAGGTGATATCAGGGATAACCACGCCAAGGCTGAGCGTCTTAATACGAATTTTCTCGTCCGCATTTTCGCGCTTAGTATCAAGGAAGTGCAGAATGTCTGGATGATGAGCGTTCAAGTAAACCGCGCCTGCACCTTGCCGGGCCCCAAGCTGGTTGGCATATGAGAAGGAATCCTCCAACAGCTTCATCACCGGGATCACACCGGAAGATTGATTTTCGATGCCCTTGATCGGCGCGCCTTGTTCGCGAATATTGGTCAGCATCAAGGCAACACCGCCGCCGCGTTTGCTGAGTTGCAGGGCCGAATTGATACCCCGTCCGATGCTCTCCATATTGTCTTCCAGCCGCAGCAAAAAACACGATATCAGCTCTCCGCGGCTTTGCTTTCCCGCATTGAGGAACGTGGGCGTGGCGGGTTGGAAACGACCAGAGAGGATTTCGTGCATGAACGACATGGCCTGCACCTGATCGCCGCGCGCCAGCGTCAATGCGGTCATCACCACACGGTCCTCGTAGCGTTCCAGAAACCGGTTTCCGTCGCGAGTTTTCAGGGTGTAGGAGGTGTAATACTTGAATGCGCCCAAGAAAGTTTGAAAGCGAAACTTTTGCGCAAATGCGGCTTCCCAGATCTGGTGAAGGAAGGCGCGCGGGTATCCGTCTAGGACTTCCGCCTCGTAATATCCCTCATCCACCAGATAGCTCAATTTTTCATCCAGCGAATGAAAAAATACAGTGTTCTGGTTAACATGCTGCAGGAAATACTGACGCGCTGCCATGCGATCGGCGTCGAACCGAATATGACCCTGAGAGTCGTATAGGTTCAGCATCGCATTCAGCGCGTGAAAATCCATCCCTGCATCTATACCGTCATCAAGCATTGCGTTCTCCAAAATTTGTCCAGCCCGTCGCGAATGCGGGCGATATCCAGGTCTGTTCCTGCCAGCTCAAATCGGGTGAGCACCGGCACGCTGCATTTCTCGGCAATCACATCGCCAGCAAGCGCGAAGTTAGTGCCGAAGTTTCGATTTCCCGCCCCAATCACCCCACGCAACAGCGCGCGGTGCGCAGGGATATTCAAAAAGCGGATCACTTGTTTGGGCACTGCCCCGCGCCCCGCACCGTCAGCAAAAGTGGGGCTGATCAGCACAAAGGGACGGGCAGGGGTCGGCATCGGGGCAGACGGACGGATCGGAATGCGCATGGCATCGGTCCCCAAGGCTGCAACCAGCCGCGCGGTATTGCCTGTCGCAGATGAATAATAAACCAGCCCGCACATTCCCGTTTATGCCAATTGGCCGATCATATCCGGGCGAAACCCTGCCCAATGCGCATCGCCCGCCACTACGACCGGAACCTGACGATACCCCATTTCGGTGACATCGTTCATCGCGGCCGCGTCTTGCGTCAGGTCGATAACGCGGTAGTCCAGACCGCGCATATCCAGAGCGCGGGTGGTGGCCGTGCATTGCACGCAAGCTGGCTTCGAATAAACAGTGATGGTCATGCCCATATCCTTTGGTTCTCTCACAAAAGGAAAAGGGGCGCGCAGGGTACAGCCTCATCCGGACCGCACCATAAACACGTCCCCAAGCCCTCCGCTCGCGGTTATCGTATCATGCTTGGGCAGGTCTCCTGGCTCACGGCTCGGATGCGTTGCCATCCTTCCCGATGCAGACGCATCAGTGGGTAAAAGGCCAACACTTGCCGCTTACAGTTGCGGGGGCAGCGCCGGTATCTCACCGGCTTCCCTCTTAGCCTGCGACTCGCATCGCAGGAACCAAAGCATCTATATCTTGGGGTGGTTTGCCATGACGTGTCAACATAGGGTTTTTGCATTTGTCGAATTTTACAGATTTCGCCGGAAATCGGATCGTTTTCGAAAAGAAAAAGTACGGCCGGCGATGTGCAATATCGGGCCCAGCGACGTTCGGACCATAGTGAGGCTCGGCAGGGCACGGCCAATCGAGACCGGACCTATTACCGATGATGCAACGCGCCTATAGCACTGCCTTCGGTGCAGACATTCGCGCATAGCGCAATCGTTGACGGTCTGTCTTTGGATCCTGTCTGGCATCGCAAAAGCGCCTATTCGAAAGCTGGTCGCTTTTCGCCTTGGCAGCGCTTCCCGCTTGAAAGAGATAAGATCAGAT
>JAPKCR010000341.1 GCA_026421135.1 Sulfitobacter sp.
CTTGCTGGTATTTCGCGTCCCGAGGCTACACCCCACCGGGCAAGAAAGATTGACTTTGGTCAATCCCGGAAGCCTTCCGATTGTTAAGATGATCCGATCAAGCAATCTCGAAGGAGAAGAGCTATGGAGAATACCGAAGCATATCAATCAGCCAAAAAGCGCGTTGAAGCCAAGATTGGCTTTTACATTCACCTGTCGGTCTATGTGGCCGTCATTCTACTTCTGGTGGTCATCAATTTCTCGACCTCGTCCAGTACCATTTGGTTCCATTGGCCTATGATGGGGTGGGGGATCGCCGTGGCACTTCACGCCCTCGCGGTTTACGTATTTTCAGGTCGGTTTGCCGCCACCGAAAAGATGATCGAAAAGGAAATGAACAGGCAGCGGTAACACTCTTGAGGGATGCCAATTGGCGCAACAAAGCGGATCGGGCGTACCGAGAAGCAAGACAAAGAGGATCACTGCCATGAACGAAGGAAGCGCACAGACTTGGGATGCCATAGTTATCGGATCCGGCATGGGTGGCATGACAGCGGCTGCCGCGCTGTCGAAAATGGGCCACAAGGTATTGCTTTTGGAGCAGTACAAAACTTTGGGTGGGCTCACGCATAGTTTCTCTCGGGAAGGCTTTGTCTGGGACGTCGGCATCCACTATCTCGGCTGCATGGCACCCGGCGACCGGGAACGGGGATTGATCGACTGGCTTGTGCACACGCCCATGGAATTCGAACCGATGGGGGCAGTCTACGACAATTTGCATCTTGCAGACGCTCCCCCTCTTGCGCTGTCGCGCCCATTTGAAGCACAGGAGCGCGATTTCAAAGATAGGTTCCCTGATGAAACCGAAGCGATCGAGGCATGGACCGCAGCACTTCGGGCAGGGCGGGAAACGATGTACGCGTTGAATTCGACGCGCGGCATGCCCGACTTTGTCGGCCATATGATTGAATGGTGGAACCACCGGGCAATCGAAAAATGGTGTACCCGCACGACGCAAGAAGTTGCCGACAGCATCACGCAAAATCCGGACCTTGTAGCTGCATTTACCGCGCAATGGGGGGACCATGGGGGCCGCCCTCACAAAGCAAGCTTTGCGATGCACGCCCTGATCTGCGGCTCTTACTTGGAAAGCGGCGCATGGTATCCGGTGGGCGGCGGCAAGGCCTTTGCCGAACATCTTATACCGACGATTACGCAAGCGGGTGGAGAGGCCCGCGCCGGAGTGAGGGTTGAAACGCTTTTGGTGGAGGACGAAAAAGTCGTCGGAGTGCGCACATCTGAAGGTGAAGATATCTATTCAGATGTCGTCATATCCAATATCGGTGCGCGCGAGACGCTTAACAATTTGCTGCCCGAGGGTTTCGGCCCCGAAGACTGGATTAGTGAAATACAAGCGCTGCCCGCCTCCATTGCCCATTTCGATCTGTTCCTTGGCTTTGAGGGCGACATAGAAGAAGCCGGAGCCACACGATCAAACCATTGGATCTATCCGACAGCAGAGATCGACGCCATCTGGGCAGAAGCCCCAGAGGGAAATCCTCCGGGGTTTTTCGTCTCGTTTGGCTCTCTGAAGGATCCAGACCACGATCCGGGGCCGAAACAGAAATACGCAGGCGACATGGTCGTTTGGGCCGATTGGAGCAGCGTCGCCCGATGGGCCGGCCTTCCCTCAGGCGGGCGGGGCCCCGAGTACAAAGCATTCAAGCGGCAAATAGAAGACAAGATGTTCGCGCTGTTCAAAGCGTACTTCCCCGACCTAGCCGAACTGGTAGTGTTTCGTGAACTTTCGACACCGTTGGCAACGGCGGAGATCACCGGCCACCACGAAGGTCGCTTTTATGGACTTGATGTCACGCCTGCGCGCGTAATGAGCAATGCGCTCAGAGCCAAGACCCCGATTGAAGGCTTGTATCTCTCCGGGCAGGACGTGGTTTGCGTCGGCATACAAGGCGCACTCTGGGGCGGCATCTCTGCTGCTGCCAGCGTGGACCCGAGATTATTCAAGCAGCTCAGAGGGTGATCCCTAGGAGGCATTGATCATCATTCACATCGCTAGATGAAATTCCTGTTCATCGTCAAAGGGATAAGCTTATGCCGCGTTAAAACATGCAGGCGCATTCCCCGGTCACGGGTGACGAATATCGCTTACGGCCGGACTGGTCAAATTCCACTCACGCGCGCATTATTGCGATCACAGACAATGACGGAACACTAGTGGAGACCCCTAGGAGTCGGGCGTCGAGCACACGCCAAAGCAAACCGCAATTGCAACCGATGTCGGCGGAGCCACGGTTGCCGGCGGTTATGCTTGTTCGGAATATGCCTTTGTTGTTGAAGGCCGGGTTGGCGATACGCTTACGGTTTATTCGCTCTATGTTGGTGAAACTTCAGTGGGAAATGCGGCTGACGGTCCCGTACAGCCCGGCGAGAATTACCTTGTGACCCGGTCATATCATCCAAACGATCCAGATGCGCTATCTTATCCCAGTTTCGATCCTCAAACCTACGAGCATTCGGACGACGATGCGGCTTCCAGTATGGAGCGGACCTTCACCGCAGGCGGCATCAAGTTAGGGGCCACGGACAAACCTTTGTCGCGTGGACGAGACTGAGTGAACAGTTACTATTTCTCTAACTTCGTATCATAGGTTTCCCGGGCCTCATCGATGAGGCTTAGGTTCTCAAGTGCCCAATATCCCAATGCGCGCACGGGTTCTTGAAACGAAACACCCATGGGTGTCAGATTATATTCCACCTTGGGTGGGATCGTGGGGTGATGCGTGCGTTTGACAAGCCCGTCCCGCTCTAATTCCTTAAGCGTAAGGCTCAGCATTCGCTGGGAGATTCCCAGATGCCGTTTAAGCTCGTTGAACCGCAGTGTCCCGTATTGGGAGAGCGAGATCACGACTAGGACGCTCCACCGGTCACCAACGCGCGATAAGACTTCGTTGATGCGCTTGCAGTCGGGGCATTGTGCACTGTCTAACATGTCGGTTCCTTTTATGTGACCAAGGTTCAAGAATGTGCCTTCTTGCAGCAATAGCAGGTTCTCAATATATCGTCAGTATAAAATGTATACTGCACCATTCAGGTGCCGGCAATAGGATCAAAATTATGACCTCGAAATCCCTGAACGATCACCTGAACTGGCGCTATGCCACAAAGAAAATGGACCAAACCAAGGTTGTCCCACAAGCGAAAGTCGATGCGATTGTTGATGCAATCCGAATGGCACCAACCTCAAGCGGCACCCAGCCGTTTGAAGTAATTTTGATTACTAACCCAGAAGTTAGAGCCAAGATTTGCGAAGCAGCTGGCGGTCAGGCGCAGATCACTGACGGTTCACATCTTTTGGTGTTCGCAGCCTGGGACAACTACACAGCCGAGCGCATCGACGATGTTGTTCAGTTGAATGTTGATGCACGTGGTGATTTGCCAATGCTGCATACGTATTACGATAATCTGAAATCCAACTACGTGCCGCGTGACGCGGAAGTGAATTATGCCCATGCAGCACGCCAAGCATATATTGCATTAGGCGTTGCGCTGATCGCGGCCGCAGAGCAAGAAGTCGACAGCACGCCGATGGAAGGCTTCAGCCCTGAAGCCGTGGACAAAATTCTTGGTCTGAATGAACGCGGATTGCGATCGGTCGTTTTGCTACCGTTGGGGTATCGCGATGAGGCGGGTGATTGGCTGCTGCCGATGGGAAAGGTCCGCAAATCCCGCGATACCATCGTCACCCAGATTGATTAAACTAACGACGAGCAAGGAGTTATCTATGAGCTTTCTACGCAAACTGGTTGGGGCAGCCCCAACGCCAACAGATGATGGTGCCTTTGCACCGTCACCTCTTGCCCTGAAACTGGCGACGTCTTCCAAGACGGACTATGATGGT
>JAPKCR010000342.1 GCA_026421135.1 Sulfitobacter sp.
AAAAAAGATCAGCACAGGCCCGAATTCCAGGGCCGTCTTCAACAACGGGTTTATCTCGCGTTTTTCGGTCATCTTGCTCTCCATTAGCCGCCCATTTCAACTATTACTGCGCCAGCCGCAATCAATGCCATCAGCGCCACGCGGCGCGGTCCGACGGTTTCTTTCAGCACCAACCAGCCGATAATCGCGGCAAACACGGTCGAGGTTTCGCGCAGCACCGCTGCTTCGCCGACCTTGTCCAAGCGCGTGGCCAGCATGATTGACCCAAAACTGAAAAACGCCACAAAGCCGCCCGCGACACCGCGTGTCATCAGGGGGCCAAGTGCTGGCGGGTTGGTCATTTTCAGGTAACGTCGCGAAGCTATCACGGGCATTACCAGCCCGTCGATCATGAAAAACCACGCCAAAAAGGTGAACGGGTTTTCTGTCGCGCGAATGCCGTAGGCGTCAAAGGTGGTATACAGCGCCACAAATAGCCCCGTCAGCACCGCAAGGCCCAGCGCCGCGTTCAACGTGTCGCGTTCGGACACCAGATACACCATGTTATACAACGCCAGCCCAAAAATACCGGCCATAAGGACGCCCACGCCCATCCACTGCGCTAGGGTAAAGCTCTCGTTGAAAATCAGATAGACCCCGATCACAGTGAACAGCGGCCCCGTGCCGCGCACCACCGGATAGACGACGGTATAGGCCCCTTTGGTATAGGCCCACGCTTGAAGCAGTTTGTAGAACACATGGATCACAAACGCGCCTGCAAAGATCGGCCACATATGTGGCTCGGGCCAAGGCACAACGAAGAGCGCAAAGGGGGCCGCCATCATGCCATAGGAAAAATCAATCGCCCCGCGCGTCAGCCACGGGTCATGCCGTCCCTTTTGCAACGCACCAAATACCGCATGCAAGAATGCCGCCAGCAATGCCAGATATAATGCCGCTTGATGCCCCGCTTCGGTGCCTTCAATCTGGGCTAACCAGTCAGTCACGGGCGTCGCCCCTAATGAGAGGGGTCACTGAGGGTCCAGGCCCATCAAAGCATCCGCAAATTCCTGCGGGTCAAACGGTTGTAGGTCGTCGATCTGTTCACCCACACCGATCGCGTGGATCGGCAATCCAAATTTATCCGCCAATGCCACCAGCACACCGCCCTTGGCCGTTCCGTCCAGCTTTGTCATCACAAGACCGGACACATCCGAAATCTCTTGGAATACTTTAACTTGATTGAGCGCGTTCTGCCCCGTCGTCGCGTCCAATACTAACAGCGTATTATGCGGAGCCGAGGGGTCTTTCTTGCGGATCACGCGCACGATCTTGGCCAACTCCTCCATCAAATCACCACGGTTTTGCAGCCGACCAGCGGTATCAATCAGCAGCAAATCCGCACCATCACGTTCGGCTTGCCCCATCGCGTCGAAAGCAAGGCTGGCAGGGTCAGACCCTTGTGCCGCCGTCAGCACAGGTACGCCCGCGCGGTCGCCCCAGACCTGCAATTGCTCCACCGCAGCGGCTCGGAATGTATCGCCTGCGGCAATCACCACATTCTTTCCCGCTGCCTTGAACTGGCTGGCCAGCTTGCCGATGGTCGTCGTTTTACCTGACCCGTTCACACCCACAACCAACACCACCTGCGGTGTCTTGGAATACAGCGGTAGTGGCTTGGCAATCGGGTCCATGATCCGCGCCACCTCGGCCGCTAACAGACGTTTGATTTCCTCAACTGACAACCGCTTGCCAAAGCGCCCTTCGGCCATGTTTGCAGTGACGCGCAATGCGGTATCAACGCCCATATCAGTTGAAATCAGCAGTTCTTCCAACTGCTCAAGCATCTCGTCATCCAGAACACGGCGTACCACTGGCGCGGCCGTGCTGCGCCCCATCAAGCGCCCCATAAACCCTGGCTTTGCGGGCTCGGGTTTCGTGGGCTCAGGCTTGGCGGGTTCAGGCGCTTTCAAATCGGAAACTGCGGGTTCGATAACCTCGCGTATGGGAACGGGTTCGCGCGGGGTATCCTCAGCTGCGGGCATTGGCGCGGGATCATTATTGACCGCCTCGGGCAACACCTCGACCGCGGCAGCGGGCGTTTCCATCACTTGATCGACGGGCACCTCGTCGATGGTTTCTGCCGTATCAACAGCACCGCCGTCATCGACAATCGCCTCAAGACCTTCGTCAATCTTTGACGATGATTTGAACAGTTTGCTTTTCAGTTTCTTGAAAAAGGCCAAGCGTAGTCTCCGCAAAAGTGTCAGGCATTTGCTATGATCTATAGGCTCACTGGGCCAGAGGAAAGGGCTGCAACAGGAATTGACAGCACGCGCGCCCTGCCCCACCAAGAGTACATGCGGTTCGTATTGATATTTACCCTTTTGCTTTTGGGGAACGCGGGGCACGCGGAACCCGGGCAACGCTATTGTTCCAGCACCAAATGGGGCAATGTCCAATGCATCAGGCCGGCGCATTTCGTATTTGACACCTGCAATGCGATCAAGGTTTTTTCAGACCGCCACGGGCTAGACCGTGATTTCTTTGCACGGCTGATCTGGCAGGAAAGCCGTTTTGATCAAAACGCCCTGAGCCATGCAAACGCACGCGGGATTGCCCAGTTTATCCCGTCGACTGCAGCGTTGCGCGGGTTAATAGACCCTTATAACCCCGCTGATGCACTAGAACATTCCGCGCAGTATCTTGCTGAAATGGTTGGGAAATATGGGAACGAGGGGATGGCCGCGATTGGCTATAATGGCGGCGAACGCCGTGCCGAAGGGTTTCTGGAAGGCAAAGGTTTGGCTTCTGAAACTGTAAACTATGTTCCCATCATCACAGGTCTGGCCGCCGAAGCATGGCGTGACACGCCGCCCAAGAAACCGGATTTTCGCCTATCAAAGGACAAACCGTTCTTGGCCGCTTGCTATAAGATGGCGGCGTCGCGTCGTATCACCCCGCTCAGAATCACGCCGCCGCCACCGATATTGAAACCGTGGGGCGTGCAGGTCGCATTTGGGGTTTCAAAAGCTTCGGCCAAATCAAAGGCGAAATCGAACACTTCATCTTGTCGTAGGGCGCTGAGCGGCAAAAGGTTGGATATGGTTTACAAGAAAAACCGCGTCTCGGGGCGAAAGGGTTTCTATTTTGCGCAATACGGATCAGATACCCGCACTGGCGCGCAACAGCTTTGCGCTCGCCTGCGTCAAAACAGGTGCACCTGCCTGATCATCAAAAACTAGCCAAGGTTTTACCCTGCCAGCATTGGCGTTACACCTGTACCGACGTGATTGCAGCCACCAAATCAGCCGCGCCGAAAGGCTTTTGGAGCAATTTGACCCCGGGATCCAATCGCCCGTTATGGATGATCGAATTATCACTGAATCCGGACATAAAAATAACGGCGGCATCGGGGTAAAAGGGAGCAAGACGCTTGACCACCTGATTGCCGTCCATGCCATGTGGCAACACAACATCGGTCAGGATCAGATCAACATGCGGTAGCGTTTCTGCCAAAGCCAAAGCGTCTGGCCCGTCCTCTGCGTCGTGAACAATGCATCTCATGGAAATCAGCATAACCCTGAACATGTTTCGAAGGGCTTCGTTGTCTTCGACCAGCAAGACGACCATGCCCGTAAAGTCAGGGCGCGGCAGGCGCGGGGTGCTGACTTCCGCTGGGGCATCCACCTCATCTGCGCGTGGCAGGTACAGCTTGATCGACGTGCCTACATTTACTTCGGAATGGATGGTCAAGTGCCCCCCCGATTGTTTGGCAAATCCGAACGCCATAGGCAGCCCAAGACCTGTCCCCTTGCCAACCCCTTTGGTGGTGAAAAACGGCTCGATCGCATGCTGGATCGTATCAACTGACATCCCATGACCGACATCGTTGACGGAAATACAGACGTAT
>JAPKCR010000343.1 GCA_026421135.1 Sulfitobacter sp.
CACGAACGCATCCTCGCTGCCACGCTGAAGGTTGCGCGAGAAAAGATGAACGGCATCGCGACCGGCCCCCCCGCCTTTCCCGACCCAGATTATAGCGAGGACCTGACATGGGCTGATCTGGTCGACCAAGGCATCGTGACCCGAAAAATCGTCTCCAATCGTGAGATGGACGAAATTTTCGCGGGAACCCTTTGGGAGGACGATGACCCCCAAGCGCAGGAGAACCCTGACGCGCCTTATCTCGACTTATGGGTCGTCGATATCGGCGCGCCGTCAGTGGCCAAAGCGGTGCTAAGCCCGGACGGCTTTCAAGAGTTACAACAGTTCATGTCTATATCGACGACAGACGAACCCGTTCTGGTGATTGAAACCGCACGCCATGGATTGGTCACGGATGAGTTCGTTCGCAACACCGCACCCGACTTGATCAGTGCGGAACAAGGCGGATTTCCCATCGCCTTTCGCGATTCAGACATATTCATTGAATTGAACGACGCCCTGCCCGATGCACTGCACGATGGAGCGGCTTTGATTTTGCGCACAGATCGGCGACTGGGCTTTGATCCTACCGCAGAATGGTTGTTACGGATCAAGGCCTTGCGCGCCCACGGGTCGTTTCAACCGCAGATCGGGTCTGCCACCCTCGAGCTCAGACACGCAACACCCGACCGTTTTTATGCGCGCATTGAACCTATCACCCCGTCACCGCCTTGGGTGGACGCACTGCGCAACCGTCAGACCGACCTGATACTATTGGCAGTGTTCCTGATTGGACTGGTTGCGGTTCTGGGATTGCGTTTGAACCGCCTCGCTGCGCACCGCCATTTCACCGCGATCCGGCTTGGCATTCTGGCATTCGTGGTCGGATTTATCGGCTGGTGGGGACAGGGCCAGCTTTCAATCGCGACCCCTCTTGCCGTCGTTCGCACCGCTTTGGATGGCGGGACCTTCAGTTTTCTTTTGTATGACCCGTTTTCACTCGCAATCTGGGCGATCTCAATACTGGGGTTTGTTTTGTGGGGCCGGGGCTTGTTCTGCGGTTGGCTCTGCCCATTTGGTGCACTTCAGGAATTTGCCCACCACCTTGGCCGATTGTTGCGGTTGCCACAAATCGAACCCTCTGCGGTGTGGGACGACAGGCTGAAATGGCTAAAATACGTTGTGCTGGCAGGGCTCATCTATTTGCTTTTTACCGCCCCCGCGCGATTGGATAAAGCAATCGAAGTCGAACCCTTCAAGACAGCGATCACTACCTTCTTTATCCGCGAATGGTATTATGTCGCTTATGCTGTGGGGCTATTGCTGTTGTCGATGGTCTTGTTCAAAGGCTTCTGCCGATATGTTTGCCCGTTGGGGGCGGTGATGGCCATTGGCGGTTTGCTGCGGGGCCGCAAATGGATCGACCGGCGCAGCGAATGCGGGTCGCCTTGCCAACTGTGCAAGGTGAAATGTAGCTATGGCGCCATCAAGAAAACTGGCGAAATTCAATATTCAGAGTGCTTTCAGTGCCTTGAGTGCGTCACAATCCATGATGATCCAAAACAATGTGTGCCGCTGATCTTGGCCTCAAGAGAACGTAACCGCGGGATTGCTGCACAATGACCCTAACACGCCGCCGATTTCTGACGATCTCTGCCGCTTTCGCCGGTCTGCCTGCAACGGCGCAGGCCCACAGTTGGGAAGGTCGCGCATTCGGCGCGGATGTGTCGCTGACCATTCGAGGCCCTCGGGAAGCTGCCGATGCTGCCTTGGCCGAGGCGCGCAAGCTGATCACCGAAGTCGAGCAGTTGTTCAGCCTTTACGATCCGACGTCATCCCTCTCTATCCTCAATGCTGCAGGTGTGCTGCACCTTCCCGGCCCTCTCTTTTTGAACTTGATGCATGCAGCCGATACAGCCTTTCGACTGACAG
The DNA here is from genome assembly GCA_026421135.1 of Sulfitobacter sp. Classification (GTDB taxonomy): domain Bacteria; phylum Pseudomonadota; class Alphaproteobacteria; order Rhodobacterales; family Rhodobacteraceae; genus Sulfitobacter. The sequence continues at coordinate 1,912 of JAPKCR010000343.1, forward strand.
ACGGGTTGTTTGACCCCACTGTTCAACCACTGTGGGCAGCGCTTGCCAACGGTCGCGATACAGCATCGGCGGTTGCAACGATAGGTTGGGAAAAGCTATGGTTTGACCCGGATTTGATCACGCTTGGTCCGTCTCAGGCGCTGACGTTCAACGGCATTGCCCAAGGGTTCGCAACCGATCTTGTCACGGACGCGTTGGCGGCACGTGGCCTGACAGACACCTTAGTGAACATCGGGGAATACCGCGCAACAGGCGGCCCTTGGACGTTGGCGATTGCGGATCCGGTACAGGGTATTCTGGGCCATCGTACGCTGACCAACGGGGCGATTGCCACATCCAGCCCCGCCGCGACCCAGATCGGGGCACAAGGCCATATCTTGCATGCCCATGCACGGCCCAAGTGGTCCACCGTTACGGTCGAGGCACCGAACGCGACACTCGCTGACAGCCTGTCCACCGCAATGGTACTTGCAACCCTCGATCAAATCCACGCCATCAAGACGCGCGCCGATATCACAAGGGTGACGCTGGTGGATTTTAACGGCGATCTTTTCACAATTTAACTGAACCTAAAAAAGCCAAAGGCCCCGCCAATCGGCAGGGCCTTTGTGCGCGGTTTCTGCCGTCAGGAGGCAGCAGTCACCGCGCGTCCTGTCATGACCTTGACCAGATGCGCCCGATAGTCTGGCGATCCGTGCAAATCTGAGATCATGTTGTCTGCTGACACCGTCAAACCATCCAACGCCGATGCGGTGAAACTGGCTGACAGGGCTTCCTCGGCGGCGGTCCAACGATGCACCCCTTCGTTTGATGCACCTGTCACTGCGACCCGCACACCTTGGGCGGTTTTCGCGACGAACACTCCTACAAGCGCAAAGCGCGATGCCGGTTGGATGAACTTTTGGTAGTTCGCCTTTTCCGGAATCGGAAATCTCACCGCGGTGACGATTTCACCCTCATCCAAGGCCGTCTCGAACATGCCCTGGAAATAATCATCTGCCGCGATTTCACGGCGATTGGTAATGATCGTCGCCCCCGAGGCCAGCGCCGCAGCAGGATAGCACGCCGCCGGATCGTTGTTCGCGATGGACCCGCCGATCGTACCACGGTTGCGCACCGCCGGATCACCGATATGAGACGCGAGTTCGGACAACGCCTTGTAGCTGCCATCGGCGGCCACATCCGCATGACAGGTCGCACCGCCTATCCACAATGCGTCGCCTTCATTCCGAATGCCTTTCATCTCGGAGATGCCAGCCAGCGATACCAGCTTTGATGGGCTGGCCAAACGCGCCTTAAGCGTCGGGATCAGGGTTTGTCCGCCGCTCAGCGCTTGGGCTTCACCGCCCAAGGCCGCAACCGCGTCGTCGATCGTTGCGGGACGCTCTATGTCAAATGCGTACATGTGTTTTCTCCTCTCACGCGGTCTGCATGGCCTGCCACACACGGTGCGGGCTGACGGGCATGTCGATATGGGTTACGTTTTTACCACCGGATTGCATGGCGTCGATTACCGCGTTTACAACGGTCGGTGGCGATCCGATTGCGCCCGCCTCACCGCAGCCTTTGACGCCTAGCGGGTTGTGCGTGCATGGATTGCCCTGCGAGTGGTCCACAAAATAGAACGGCAGATCATCCGCACGTGGCATCGCATAATCCATATAGGACGCGCTGAGCAGCTGACCGTTTTCGTCATAGGTTGTGTTTTCCAATAATGCCTGTCCGATACCCTGGCCCAAACCGCCATGTACCTGACCCGTCACGATCATCGGGTTGATAATATTGCCGAAATCATCGACCGCTGTCATGCGATCAACGCGCACTTTCCCGGTTTCAGGGTCCAGTTCGACCTCGCAGCAATACGCACCGGAAGGATAGGTAAAGTTGGCTGGGTCGTAGAACGCGGTTTCTTCAAGCCCCGGTTCGATATCCTCAAGCGGGAAGTCGTGCGGGATATATGCCTTGAGCGCGAC
>JAPKCR010000344.1 GCA_026421135.1 Sulfitobacter sp.
CGCCTGCCATGCGTTCCAGCGCTTCGGCATCCTTGATCAGCACGCCCGCTTGTGCCCCTCTTCCGGCAGCAGTGGTGATTGAAATCGGTGTCGCAAGTCCAAGCGCGCAGGGGCAGGCAATAATCAGCACCGAGACCGCTGATGCGATGGCGAAAACCAGTGCCGGTTCGGGTCCAAAGATTATCCACGCAACAAAGGAAGAGATCGCAATACCTACGACCGTCGGCACAAAAATGGCTGAGACCCTATCCGCCAGTCCCTGAATTGGGGCACGTGAGCGCCGGGCATTCGATACCATGGTCACGATCTGCGCCAGCACCGTATCAGCGCCGACCTTTCCCGCCTCCATCACCAGAGAGCCGTTTTTATTGATTGTAGCACCAGTTACCGCGTCGCCCGGACCCTTTTCAACGGGCATCGACTCTCCGGTCAGCATGCTTTCATCTAACGAAGACCGTCCTTCGATCACCGTCCCGTCCACCGGCACCGCATCGCCGGGCCGCACGCGCAACCGGTCGCCTTCCATGATGTTTTCCAGCGGCACGTCGTATTCAGAACCGTCCGGCAGAATACGCCGCGCGGTCTTGGGCGCGAGGTCCAGAAGCGCGCGGATCGCGTCGCCCGTGCGTTCGCGCGCGCGAAGTTCCAGCACCTGACCGACAAAGACCAGCGCCACGATCACCACCGCCGCTTCGAAGTATGTCCCGACGCCATGGCCCATGCGATACTGTTCGGGAAAGAGCCCCGGCAGGAAGGTCGCGAAAATCGAATAAAGATAGGCCGCCCCAACGCCAAGGCTGATCAGCGTCCACATGTTGGGTGAGCGGTTCACGACTGAATCCCAACCCCGTTTGAAGAACGGCAATGCCGCCCAGAGCACGATTGGTGTGGCCAGAACAAATTCCAGATAGCTGGCCGTCTGATGCCCGATCCAGTCGCGCACCGGAATGCCAACCATCCCACCCATGGTCAGGACAATCAGCGGCACCGCCGCCGCTGCCGATATCCACATCCGCCGTGTGAAGTCGGTCAACTCCTCATTGGGCTCGTCCGAGGGAAACATTGGCTCAAGCGCCATGCCGCAAATCGGGCAAGCTCCGGGCGCGTCACGAATGATCTCTGGGTGCATCGGGCAGGTGTACTGGACGTCTGCAGAGGCCATCTTTGGACGCGCTGCGCTCCGACCCGTTGCATAAAACCACGGGTCCCCTTTGAACTTGGTCTGGCATTTCTCCGAGCAGAAATAGAAGGTATTGCCTGCAAACTCCGCGTGCCGCCCGTCGGGCTTGACCGCAACCGTCATGCCACAAACAGGGTCCGTGGCTGTCTCAGTTCCCGTTGGGATTTCGGGTGCTGCGTGATTATGAACGTGTTCCATGGTGTGCAACCTCTCTCTGTTTTCTCTTAGCTTCCACCTCTAGCCGCTAGAAGCTCAAGTCGTTTTCAATGGTGGTCGGGAGAGCTGTTTTCAGACTGCTTTCGCATCGCGACCCAAAGCAGTGGTAAACCCGTTACAAGCCCAAAAGCGATCACCGCCCAAGTCGTTCGACCAAAGTCTCCGCTGATCGCCTCGGCACCGAAATATGCAAGCAAGAAGCTTGCAGGAATGATGCCGGCCAATGTTGCCAGCGTGAAACGCCAGGCATGAAGGCGGCTAAGCCCGGCTGCGTAGCTAACCATGTCAAAGGACACAAAAGGCATCAGGCGGCTGGCAAAGACGGTCACCGTCAACGCGGTTTGCGAACCAAGCAATCCTGCGTCCACGCGATCACCGAAGATCCGTCGCAAGACATCATGTCCCAAAATCCGCGCTAGGCCGAACGCAATCAGCGCCCCAAGCTCTGCGCCGATCACGACTTGCACCGTTCCCCAAAGCTGTCCGTAAGCTGCCCCTGCGGCCATCGCTATCGGCGCGCTCGGTACAGGGCTGACCACGACCGCGACGGTCATCAGCACGACAATCACCACAGGGCCCCACATACCTGCGCGCGCCACCAGCACATCGAGATTCTCACCGTTTATCAGCTTACTCGCCTCGGCGAACGCCGATGGCACGAACAACCACACGCCCAGCACTGCAATCCCGAAGGTCACCAACCCTGCGAGGATAGCGGCGCGCAGGCTCATCTCAGATTGCCTCGACAGCTTTCGCCAGAAGGTCTCGGACCTCGCCTGCGATGGCCGTCAAATCAGCGTTTTCTATCGCCTGCATCGACGCCACTGGGTCGATGGCGCTGACCTCAACACCGCCTTCGACCTCGCGCAGGATGACGTTGCAGGGCAACATCGCTCCAACGCGCGGTTCCATCCCTATGGCAGAGTAGGCCATCCTCGGGTTGCAGGCACCGAGAATGCGATAGGCTGGCATCTCGACATCAAGCTTCTTTTTCATCGTCGCCTTTACGTCGATTTCGGTCAGGACGCCAAAGCCGTTGTCCGAAAGGGCAGTTCGAGTGCGGGCGTCAATATCTTCAATTGTACGATCTTTGAACATACGATTGATCGTATAGTTCATGGAAATGCCCTCCTTTTCGCATTTTCAAGAGAAGTCGGCGCGGTGAGGCAGCGCCGAAATGGGCCTTGCGCGACCATTCGAAATTGGTCGTTCGATCCACGCCTGCGAACCTCTCCGGTAGGCTATAGTACGTTGTCACTGCCGTCTTGATTCAAATCAAAGCCTGCGCGCCGTTTTGCTCATAAAGTTACATGATTGACCGGTGGCCGCTGAAGATGCCATGCAAAGGGAGATACCAAATGGAATTCAAGAACACAGTGATTGTCTCGAGCGTGGTCGGAGCTGTCTGCATGACCGCGACGGCGGCGATGGCACAGGTTGGGGAAATCCCGAATCGAAACGGCCTTAACTATCATGGACATGACATGATGTGGGGCGGCAACCAGTGGGGAGGATTTGGGATGGTCCTTGGTCCGATCTTCATGATCCTGCTCGTAGTCGGGATCGTTGCGGGAACCATATACCTCTTGCGCCTGTTCGGCGTGACCGAATCCGGCGGCAGTAGCCAAGCCACCCACGACCGCGCCTTGGCCCTTCTGAAGGAACGTTATGCTAAGGGTGAGATCGACTCGACCGAGTTCACCGAACGTAAGAAGCTGCTGGCCGACTGATCGCAACGTGTTGAGTCCCATTAATACACGCGATACCGTGGCCATGCATTGAACTAACGGTCCGACGGGCCTCAGCCTCCTTTCGTGTCATGAGGTGCCGAGTCATTCTCCACTGCCTTAGTGAAGTCTGCCATGGCGACGTGTCCAATCAAGCTTTGAAAGATAAACATGAAAAGACGCCAGTTTTTGACCTCAACCTCCGCAGCGATGCTTACCGCAGGGGTCCTTTCCCAGATGCCAGTCCGGCGCGCCTTGGCGCAGGGACAAGCAGAGCAAACGCGCCTCCGCATGCCGCCGCTTCTGGACACGCGCGCGACGGGGCGATTGTCGCTGACGGCAACGTCGGGAACCACTGCATTTGCCGGTGGTCCCGGCATACCGACCGCCGGGTTCAATCAGGCGTATCTGGGTCCAACCATCCTGATGCAAAACGGTGAATTGACCGCCGAAGTAAAAAATACGCTTGATGAGCCCATCAGCACGCATTGGCACGGTCTTCTGGTGCCCGGAGAGCATGATGGCGGCCCACATCTTCCAATCGCGCCCGGCGCGACATGGCAGCCCAAGATGACAATTGCCCAGGATCCGGCAACCATCTGGTACCATTCGCATATCCACGAGCGCACTGCGGAGCAGGTCTACTTTGGACTGGCCGGGGTCATCCACGTGACGGATGGGCAGGACGACGCGCGTGGTCTGCCGTCCACGTACGGTGTCAACGATTTAACACTTGTTTTGCAGGATCGACGGTTTGATGC
>JAPKCR010000345.1 GCA_026421135.1 Sulfitobacter sp.
GCACCTTGGCCCCGTGCAAGCATATAGCCTGCTGAATATTGCCCCCAAGCATACCCGCGCTTCGCCAAGACGCGGTTTATTTCGAGCGCACTCTTTTGGTTTTTCGTCACGCCAATTCCAGTAGAAAGGGCATAGGCTTGCTGGGACATAGCAAAGAAATCTCCAGCTTTGGCACCTTCGGAAAACAGTGCGTATGCGCGGACTGGATCGTGCCGAATGCCTTTCCCGTTCTGGAGTAGTGTCCCGGCACGAGCAGCTGCGGGTATAAGTCCACCCTTAAAGGCGCTGAGATAAAGAGCGAGAGCATCAGCGTCAGACCCCTCGATACGGTCCAATTGGGTCAAAATAGCTAACTGATATTGCGCGGCGGGGAAGCCTGCTTCGGCAGCACGGCGGATAATCTCAACAGCCTTTTCGGGGTCTTTTGTGCGGCCAAGGCCCCGTTCATACAAATCTGCCTCGGCAATGAATGCAGGTCCAAAGGACTCCTCCATAAGCTCCTTGATGATCGGCATAGAGGCACCATACCTCTGCTGGACGGTGAGGATCCGGGCCATAGCGAAGCGCGCGGAAGCGGTCGGCGATTCCAGTTGTGTCGCCGCCTCGCAAGATTTTCCCGCGATTTTGGGGTCGATCTTGCCAAATTCGACACCGTTTGAATATTCGGGTGTAAGTTTCTGCATGGCCATGTCCAGAGGATGGCCAGCGCGCGCAAGACAATTTGCCGTCAGGACATCCAGCAACAACTCGCCCGCAGTTTCTTGGCTGTTTGCTATATGTAGGAGGGCGTCGAAATGTTCCATGTTTGAAAGTTCTGTCGCGTAGACTTTTGCGTAAAGCTCGACCATACCGAGCAGGTCCTTGCGCGTCTGAACCGAGAACCCGTTTGAAGTACTTCCCTTCAGCTTGATCCCTCGGGCCTTGGCCGATTGCAATAACGCATCGTCTATGCCGATAGACCGAAAGCCAATTCGGTCGCCTTCTCTGCGGCTGATAAAGTATTCAACCTCGCTGTCTTTGCCGTCTTTCCATTGCGTGATCCACAGATCGTCTATGCCACCCAACGCTTGAAAGCTGATCAATCGGCCAATCCGCTCGGGGCAACTCCGAAAGCCCAACAGGTTGCGGAGCGAGGGACGTCATCAGCGTTTTGGGGAACCTTTACACGGAGCGGTCAATATTGATCTGCGTACTGCCAGCATCAGCCCGCCCATGGTGAAACCAAGCAGTCCAATTGCTGGGATCCTTCTGAATCGCCATCCACAGTGACCCCTTAGCCCCCATACGCTGACAGGCGATTGGTGCCATTTCTGGCAAACACAATTTGGGAACTGCGCCTGCGCAAAAGCCAGCTGAAGATTGCAACAGAGCCAGCTTCATCAACGTCAACATGATGAACATGCTCAAGAGCGGGTATAGTAAAACCTCATAAGACTGAGTGCCCGCGCTTGCTAAGGCGCTTGGGGTCGTCTGGGAAATACGGCTGGCTCGCATTCCTTTGATCGGACCCGCTGGTGGCGTTCAGCGGGCAGACCTAAGACACATATCCCGCAACCACCTGCAACAATTTATAAGCAGTGCGCGCGTCATGGCCGACAACATCCAAGAATTCCTCTGCACCGATGCGCAGACACGTCAGATCGGTCGCTGCCCGCATGTCCAGCGCGCGAGGTTCATGGCGGATCAGGCCCAATTCTCCCACCAATTTACCTGGACCAGAAGTTGTAATAAGCAAATCGTCATCATCACCCGGGCCAGGCAAGAGCAAGTCTGCCGTGCCTTCGGTGATCAGAAAGGCCCCGCTTGTTGGACCATCGTCTTTGTGAAACACATATTCACCCGCCTTGGTGGTATGCCAGCGCGCACTAAAGGCCAGCAAGCGCAATTGTTTCCGTTCAAGACCCGAGAACAAGTCCGTTTGTTCTAGCGCGCGCAGCTTGCGGGCCAGATCTGCGCTCACGGTATCATCTTCTTTGGTGGCAACATCGCTGCCGACCGTGGAAATGCGCCCCTGTTGCAGTACGTATTGTGCGTCAAACCCGCTGACGTCTTCAAAGCTTGGCTGGAGGCAGATGATTGTCGTCTCAGGGAGCAGGCTGCGCAGACGGTTGTGTAAGTTTGCGCGTATGGGTGCGTCGAAATTGGACAATACGTCGTCTAGGATCAACACGTGGGGGCGCTTGATTGTGGCGCGGCTGATGGCGAGCGTTTCTGTCAAAAGCGCTGGCAAGTTGGTCCCCCCTAGCGCAAGCGGGATGTCAAAGATCAAATCCAGAACCAGCCCTTCAAGTTCTGCTGCATAGAGTGCATCCACCGCGACGCTTCGCAAGGCATCAGCTTGGCCGCCTGAGGCTTCTTTGATCTTGCCGAAAATAATGTTTTCCAGGACTGTTAAGCCAGCTACAGGGGCATCAATGGCAATCGGGCTCATCAATTTCGACAAACTTTTTTGCAGGTCTGCTGAATGGGCGCGGCGTATTTCCAGCACCCTGTTAGTGATATTGTCTGGTAAGGCAGAGCCTAGTTTCTCGACCGAGATGGCAAAGGTTACGGCCAGCAGGGACGCTTTGTCCGCCAAGCTAAGTGATGTCCCATCAAGTTGTTTCACGTGCAGGGCTACGGCGGCCTCGTAGGTCGCGACATCAAGCCCAAGCTTGCGGAAAAGTGGATGATCAGACCCATCAACGCCAAAAGTCTGGCGCAAAATATCGACAGTATCGACGGCAAGTTGAAGTAAGTAATGTTCAATATTGAGAGTGGTCAGCAAGTCGATGAAGGCCGTCTGGTCTTTCAAAAGGGCAGGAGTAATACGGGTTCTTGGCGTAGCGAAGATCAGGTTTTCGGCAACGGACAAGGCGGGGTTAAAACTGTCTTTGTCAAAGACGTTCACATTGTCATCCAGCGTGGAGGTTTTCAGTTTCTTGCTAACGCTTGAACGCAAATCCACCAATGCCGCAGCCAGATCGGGGTTTGCTTCGGCATCAAAACGTTGGTCCAGACCGCGTGAGAATAACGCCTTGTCAATGTGCATGCCCTTGATCAGCGCCAGCCACCAGATGCGCAACTGCCCTTCGTGTTCTATCTGGAGATCCTCCAGGTCAAACCAAACGGCATCCGAGATATCTGTACTATTGCCCGATTTCGCGCTTTCCAGTGCCGAGGGAGCCAAGGGATCGTGACCATGGGGCCGCGAGCGGAGCGGCAGGACCACATTGTCACTGAAGCTGCCCAAAAACATCACTGGTCGCGAAGTGGCATATCCCACGCGTTTGGCAATCGTAGCTTGGTGCAGACCTGAGAGCGGTAGTCCTGCAAGGTTGATTGATCCTGATGAAGGTATCACTTCGCGCGTCAGGACATCGGCAAAGGCACGGCGATCTTCGTCGTTGGGGGCAGTTATTGCAACGGTACAGCGTGGGTTGAATGTCACGTTGATGTCTTTCAGCACGACATTGCCGTCTGCGTCTTCAACACAGATGTTGTCTAATTTAACTTCGCCAATGAGTGACGGAATTTCACCTGGATCCGAGGTAAACAGTTCGGGTTCTATCATGCCGTGCGGGGCAAACCGTTCGGTAATTGTCTCCCAACGCAGGGCCATGTCTTGGGATTGGTTGTAGTAATCCAGCAGCTCTTTCCACGGGCTCGACAGGTCTTTGTACGCGGCAAGTGCGGCGACAAGCGCACCAATGGAAATTTGCCCGTTGATAGCCAGATAGCCACCGATGGAATAGAAAAAGAACGGTGTCAGCTGGCCGATGAAGTTGTTTATGAACTTCATAAAGAACTTCTTTTGAAATATTTCGAACCGGATCGCAGACAAGCGGCCCAGCCGTTCAGAAATCAATGCAAGTCGGTACCGCCAGCCGCCAGTGATGC
>JAPKCR010000346.1 GCA_026421135.1 Sulfitobacter sp.
GACCGGCGGCTTGGGCCTGTTATTTTTCAATGTGTGTGGAGGATTTGCTGAAAAGCCGTGGCCCTTTTACGGCGCATGAAGACATGCGCCCTTTCAGACCTTTCCGAATTTCGTACGCAAAATCTTCCAATGTCGTGACACGGATGTAGTCTCGCTCAAAACGTGTGGGAGACACTAGATACGTCCCATCTTCGCGGAGATGCGGCGTGACGATGTCGCCCTTCTGCGGTCCGCGTGAAACTTTCGCAAATATCTTCATTCATCACCTGTTTTGGTAAGTTATTTGCCATGTAGATCATTGGATTAAAGCAGCTACGAGTTCTCAAAGAGATATTGGAACGACGATTTATGCTGCATGGTGCGGTGCCGCGCACGAATGGCTAGCCTGGAGTAACTGCACCGCAGCGACGGATTGCAGAAACGATGGCAGTAATGGGTCGAGAGCGACAGCTTTCACAAAGGGCGGGAGGCGGGCTTTCGCTGCGTTCTGATCCAACAATCGACACGCGGACACAGCACCAATTCGCTGCATGCGGCCCAATGACCGCTTCAGCGGCACTTCTGCGTGCTGCATCAAGAGACAAGCAGCGACTTTTGCCTCGCTCATAGGCGTCAGAGTTGACATGTGTTCTGATACTGGCTTCCAATAACTTATCAGAATAAGGAGAGACTAGATGGCAGCATTTTTGATCTGTGATGTAGCGGTCCATAATCGTGAATTTCTGTTAAAGTATCTTGAACTCGCCAAGGGCAGTGTTGAAAGTTTTGGCGGGATCTACCGCGCACAGGCGGGCAATATCTCTGTTCTTGAGGGCGATTGGAATCCTGAAACCATTGTGGTTGTTGAGTTTCCGTCTAGCGAAAAGGCTCGACAATGGTATGCTTCACCTGAGTATTCTGCAGCGTTGAAAGTAAACCCGAAAGCAATGGTTCGGAAAATGCTCATAGTCGAGGGACTTGCGTAAATATGGATGTGGGTTTTCCATCGCGTTATTAGGGTCATCAATAAGCTAGGCGTGAAGCACGTGCGACTAGATTTTGGTCATGGCCTTACCAACAAGCGTCAAAAGCGCGTTCACATACGGCCCACGATCTGACCCCTCGGCAATCTCTAATGCAGCGCGATCAAAGGCAGCTGACAATACATTTGTAAGCGCCTCCAAATCCGGTTCGCTTAGCTGCGGGATCGACTGCCTCAAGCCATCCCTAAGACTTTCGCTGCCATCATGTTTGCTCAGTGCCAATGCTTCAGAGTGACCAAGGATCGACGCGGCATTTGCCAACAAAATCTTGGCACGCCCCGGAACAGCCATTGCATCGAAATAGGCGTTGGTTCCGACAACCATCGCTTCTTTCGGATCTTCGATATCTCGAGTGGCTTCTTCTATGGCTTCGGCGATGGCCTGCGCTTCTTGGGTGGCCAAGGCGCGAAACAGATCTGTCTTATCTACAAAGTGATGATACAGCGCTCCGCGCGTCACTCCGGCTTTGCGCACCAGTTCCGGTGTTCCTGTCTCGGCGAAACCCTTGTCTGTGAACAAGTCACGCGCCGCTGCCAACAGTCGCGTTTTCGTATCTTCGCTACGTTCCGCTTGGGTCCGCCGCAAAGCGGGAGGTTTACGTGTCATTTTCATCCAAGAGTTTAGCCTTGCGTGTGTGATTCCGGACTTCTTAACACACATAAATACATATTGCATGTTTTCAGGAATCACATTACATACACATTGTATGTTTAAGCCAACGAAGGAGGCTACAATGCAATTTTCGCAGTTCTACCCGCTCATTCAGACCGAAGATGTCGAAGGAACAGCCGCGTTTTATCAAACTAACTTCGGTTTCAAGGCGCTTTTCGAAAGCGACTGGTACTATCATTTGCAAAGCGCAGCGGACGAGAGTGTGAACATCGCTGTTCTCGAGGCCAACCACGAGACGATTCCTGCCATCGCGAGAGGGATTACAAAGGGCCTAATCCTCAGCTTCGAGGTTGCAGATGTCGATGCGGAAGACAAGCGCCTGCAAAATAACGGTGTCACCGTAGTTCAACCCCTACGTGATGAGGCCCACGGCCAACGCCATGCCATCTATCGCGATCCCAACGGCATACTGATCGATCTTATTACCCCGATCGAACCCAGCCCGGAATTTCGCGACGGATATGCAGACTAGGCGGTCCCAGCGTAGTACAATCCAGACTTCACTGGGACCGGCATCTCATGTGTAGATCCCTGCATTTCTGGTGGCAAAATCGCGCCGGGCTGTCGGGATGACAAAGCGACATTTTTGCTGAATATTGAACCCTATGCTGGGACGAAGTTTCAACGGGCAGCCTTTCGCAGATCTTGCAGCATCTGTCGTTCTGGGCTCACTGTGGTCATTCGCCGCGCCGAGCATGAAGGTCCGCAAAGGGCCGTTCACGCCTTCGACACGAGCGGTCGTTGATCTTCCGAGCACATCAGAACTTGTCTCTGCCGACAATGATGAGCCGATTTTCTTGGGCTGAGTTGACTATTGGACCGTTTACGTACTGTATTTCGCAATTCGTCGGACAAGGTCTCATCGTCCACGGTCCGTGCGGAAGGTAATACCGGGGAATACAAGGATTAGATTTCTCGTGAAATTCGGGTTAGGATGCCAGAAATAACTGAAAATAAGCTGTAACAAACACTTTGCGGGATGACCCAAATGCGGACCCTAAACACGATTATCGTTCTTGCAGACATTTCAGGTTATACGAAGTTCGTTGTCATGCATCGTAGCAGCATTGTTCATGCGGAACAGATCATTACAGAGCTGATGGAAGCTGTCACTCGGAATGCCGAGTTTCCGTTGAAGATCCAGAAACTGGAGGGTGATGCGGCCTTCATGACCGCCGAAATTGGTGATGACCGCCGCAAAGCTGTGAATGATATTACAAGACAGGTCGTGGTATTCATGGATCTGTACCAGAAGAAACAGCGCGAGTTGTTTGAAAAAAGCGTTGGCGGGTGCCCGTGTACCGCCTGCCAATCCATCGAGAACCTAAAACTGAAATGCGTTATTCACACTGGCGAAGTGCTTGAGAAAGAGGTGGGAGGCCACGTCGAACTGGCCGGGGAACCGGTGATTGTCGCCCACCGCCTGATGAAGAACTCGGTCGAAGCGGATGAGTATATTCTTGTTACCGATGCCATCTCGCAGGAGCTCGAATTCGAGCCCTATTTGACGAACAGGACGTATCAGGAAACGATCAAGGACGTCGGCACAATAAGGACAAAGGCCTATTTTCCGACGAAGCAATTTTTGGCGCGAAACGGAAAAAAACCGCTCACGCGGCCGAGGGGAAATCTTGAGGCCATGAGGCTGTTTGCGGCGGGGCTATTAGCGCGGCTACGCGGGACGCGCCGTAGCTTTCAAAACTTGCCGACTTAGCGGGTCACAGAAAACGCAGCGATCAAGGTCGGCTATGGGTCCTACATGAGAGCGGTGCTGCCTGTGCGTGTCGCAAAACCGATCAGATTGGCGCTTCATAGTTTGGTATGAGGCTAAAGGAACTTAAATCATGAGCATGCTCGTTCACTACACTCTCAAGCCCGACGCCGATCACGCGGCACAGACGACCGCCATGACAGCGTTGGTAGACGGGTTGAAATCGGAGGGCCTCGTAGGGTTGCACTATTCTTGTTTTTCAACCGACGACCCATTGCGTTTTGTGGGAATTCTGGAATTTGCAGATGACGCAGCGAAACAAACATTCCTGAACTCCGCATCTTTCGCGGCTTATCGTGATGCCGTTGGTCCGACTTTTGCCAATCCACCGCAAACAACTCAGATCAAGGCCATTGCATCAACCCGAGACTGAGCTCGTTCTTGGACACCTGCGAAATACTCAAACACAT
>JAPKCR010000347.1 GCA_026421135.1 Sulfitobacter sp.
CATTTATTACAAATGGTCCAAGGGCTTTGTGGATATCGACGCATTTGTCTAAGAAAAAGAGCCTCAGATAATTCTCTCGATCTTCGGCGTTCTCCAAACTTTAACGAGGTTGAACTTTGCCAGATGGCGCTATGTACCAGCAAGTCATTTCCTTTTTTAGATATGGAATTCAATGGAACATGTGTCAATTGACCTCTGGGCTGCCAATCTCCAACCTATAGTGCCGGATTTGCAGACTTGGCTGAACGACTTAGAGGTTAGGGTGGCTCAGACAGTTGCCAGAGGCGCGCACATGCTTGTCCTTCCTGAGTTTGCCTGTGCCCAATGGTTAAGTTTTGCGCCAGCCGATATGCCTGTCGCAGACACAATGGGGTGGCTGTATGAATGTGGGATAATTGCGCTTGATGCGATTGCAGCTATGTCCGCTCAATATAACGTCTCAATACTTGCCGGCACAATTCCCTTTGCAGCGGAACCCGTTAACAGCTTACCAGCGTACTACAATAGGGCTTGGCTGCTAACGCCGGATGGTTCGCGGCTTAGCCAGGACAAGCTGAGCTTGACCCCCTTAGAAGCTCAGGGTGCTGGCGGAACTACGGTAAACGGCGAAGCGATCAACGTTTTTGAATGGAACGGGCTACGCCTAGCTATAATTATTTGTTTGGATACCGAATTTACAGATCTGTGGTCGCAACTTGGCGCGCTGGACCTTGACCTCATCATCATTCCTGCAAAAACCGATATGATTACCGGATATAACAGGGTGTTTGGTTGCGCACGTGCTCGGGCGATTGAACTTCAGACAGTTGTCTGTGTTTTGGGTGCCGTTGGTGTGCCGTTTGGTGAGATTGCCACCGATTCTGGCGTTGGTGGTGCCAGTGTTTTTCTACCCTGTGACGTCAGTGTATCCCTTGATGGGATCCACGCAACGTTTTTGCCTCAAACGGCTGCTATGTTAACAGATCATGTTCTAGCGGCTGCCGATATCCCTGTTGGCGCGTGCCGCAGGCTTAGGAATGGCCATGCCGAAGCTGAAGTTTGTCCAGCCCTGTGGGACGCGGACCATTTAGTAATTAACGACCAAGGCCGTGTTAAGCAGGTGCTCTGAAGGCGTAATCTTAACGATGAAAAGACTGGGTCAGGCGGATAAATTTAGCTTTAAACAGAGTTCCGACGCTTCTTCGTAGTTCTGTGTTGTAAAAAGAAACGGACCATCGCCCGCGAGGCATCCGGACCCTTCGGGTCAGTATAGCTTCCTGCTGAATGGCCGCCCGACCATGCGTGGCCTGACCCATGAACGACCCACTGTTCGGCATAGGGACGTCCCTTGCCTACTCGATGCACTGTACGCAAATACTCCCGTCCGCCAACAATACGACCAGCCTTCTCAGATTTATCCAAACGGTCAAAGGGTTCCAAGGCGCGAATGGCGATGAAGCGGCCGTTGCGCGGATTGATCGTCTTATCTGAACCACCATGGAATATAATGGTTGGTATTTTGACATCATGACGATGACCAGGGGCCCCGCTTTGCATCGCTTTTGGAACCGAAGCGGGATCGCGAGCAGCACCAACTGCAAGACCGGAGTGAGCGCCAACCGCAGCAAATATGTCAGGATATTCAGTTGCCAAGATTAACCCAGCCGCCGCCCCTGCCGACAGGCCCGCAACATAAACTTTGGCCGGGTCGACATTCCGATCAGAGATAATCTGGCGCGTCAGACCTGCAAGAAGGGCCGGTTCTCCAGTGTCCCGCGTCTGGTCACTCTGCCGATACCAATTCCAACAGCGGTAGTTATGCGCCTCGCGCGCCTGTGCTGGGTAAAGAACCAGAAACCCAAATTCCTCTGCCAGCGAATTCATGCCTGTACCTCGGGCGAAATCCAATGGGGATTGCCCACACCCGTGCAGCATTACGATAAGTGGAAGCTTGTCCGGTGCCATTTTGGCAGATGCCGGCACGTATAGCTTGTAAGATCGGGCACCGAATGCGCTCTCGTATGTTTCATTTGTGAATATCGCACCACGTGGGATCCTCGTTTTTGAGGACGCGGTCGTCGGCACCTTTGGCTTGGCTACGGTCCGAGCCGGGCTGCTATTTCCTGATACCTCGCGCGCCGTGACCGATGGTTTCGGTTTTCTCGCGGGCTTCTTCGCAGGTTTAGCAGGGGCAAGTATTGATCCCCATGCATCGGTCATCGCCGAAACTGTTGCGCGCCTGACTGTCTTTGCTGCTTTCGCACGTGAGCGTTTAAACGGATCAAACATGCTTTCTCCAACTTAGAAGGAACTTTGCAATGTAGAACATTATGCCCGCTTAAGACTACGCATTTCGAATTGCGATCGGACAGAAGACTCGGGCTTTGATGTCGGCATTAGTAAGTATTGCTCCTGTTTGACATTTCAACGGCTGTTGGCCGTTTTCACTTTGCCGCAAGCCCAGCGTGAGTTTCAGGCTGCCCTGTAGCATCCCGTTTCTTCAACAATAGCGGGAACCCAGTTGGCCCTCGGAAGTTAATCTCCATACCGATAATTCAACATTGGAGATGAAGATCTTCGGTTGAGAAAGAAGTCTGGGCTGCAAATCAGTAGCTAAGACTTCGATTGGTTTAAAACCGTAGAGCCGCCTGAAACGGCAGGTTTCAAGAACTTTGGCCGTAACGGAAATAAGTTGGAGAAATGAAATGACAATGAACACACTCAAAGACGTTTACCTCGATCAATTACAAGACATCTGGAGCGCAAATAAGCAGTCGCTTGACGTAGTGTCCAAGCTGGGCCGAGCCGCATCTGACAAGTCCCTATCTGAGGCGCTTATCGCTGGTGCAAACGGAATCAGCGAAGGTATGGAAAAGGTTGCGGAGCTCTGCATGAAGCACGACATCCAACCGAATGGAGAACATTGCAAGGGCATGGAAGGCTTGGTCAACGAAGCGAAGGCCCATGTACTAAATTCCGAATTCGGCGATGATGATGTGCGCGACGCAATGATCATCACGCAGTACCAGCGCATGGTGCATTATGCTTTGGCAGGGTACGGATGTGTCGTGGCTTTTGCCAACCGGTTGGGTGAGGATGGTGATGGCGCTGTACTTCAAAACTGTCTTGGTGACACCTATGACGGCGACCGACGCATGACCGAGATCGCATCGGGCGGCATCAACGCAGCGGCGGTGTAAACATAATCCGAAAAGACAAAGTTTCGAGCCGTCCTGCGGGGAATTGCCTGCGGGGCGGCTTGTCAATTTTGGGGTAATCTGAGGCCACGGATCGCCTGCCCTACTGGGCACCCCATGCGCCGTCTAATAGTGAATTCGGCATAGATGCATCAGGGATAGCAAAGCCGAAATCCGCATCATTCAAACGGATTTCGGCGATTGTATTATTGAAGATGCGCCTCAAGGAACCAACGCGATTTGTCCAGCGTCCGCGATATAGCGGTGAACAAGTCAGCTGTATCTGCGTCTCCCGCTTCATCAGCCTCGTCAATCGCCTTGCGTGTCGACTCCGCCAACGTCGCATAATTCTTTACCAAAAGCTCAACAGACTCTTTCTCGTTCTTGAAAGTCTCGGGCATTTCATCCAGCCGGGTATCAGCTGTCGCCATGCGTGCGGTACCCTTTGCAGCTCCGCCTAAAACGCCTGCCCGTTCGGCAAGCGTATCAATGTGCGGCGGTAATTCCGCGGCAATCTGATCGTACAAAAGGTGCAGCTGCATAAAGTTCATGCCGCGCACGTTCCAATGCGCGTGCTTAACTTGGCTATGAAGATCGAACGTATCCGAAAGTTGCTGATTTATCAGCTTAACCATCTTGGTTCGGAGGTTCTGAGGTAAATCAATAGTCGTTTTGAAAGCAAGTGCCATG
>JAPKCR010000348.1 GCA_026421135.1 Sulfitobacter sp.
ATTTGATAAAATTCTCGGAATTTAGCGTTGATCTCATAAGTAGTTCTAAATTCCACCCACCTAATCTGGCTGCCTCGCAGTCCGAAGGGGTGTTTAGGTGGTCACAAGAACGATTGAAGTGTACGACAACGAATTTATGACTGTCGCAGCTGGTTCGCCTTCGCTGTCTCCGGGCAGTGCGATAGTCAATAATTCGGATACACCTGACGGGACGGTTTTCCAATTTGCCGGCGGATCACCGGTCGTGGTCACACTTGATGATACAAGCTCAGACCCAAATGTTTTGGAAGACGATGACTATAGCCATCACACGATAAGCGACGGTGGGGGGCTTGTCGCGACAAGTAGTGGTGTTGAAGCAGAATCGCTGATTTTTGTGCGGGCGCTGGACGAGTTCGGGGATCAGATTGGCCCGATAATTACCATCACTGTGTTCTCTCAGGGCAACAACGTACAGGATGTATGGGCTTTTCACAGCGACGCACCGCTCGTGGCAGGGGGGCAATATGAAAAAACCAGCGGTGACAACATCGGGTCCGCTTCATATTCCAGCATACCTAATCAACCGGTTTGCTACGCCCCTGGTACACAGATCGACACGCCCGATGGTCCGCGAGCTGTGGAAACCCTGCGCCCTGGTGATTTGGTGCTGACCAGGGACCATGGCCCGCAACCAATCAGATGGGTGCATAGTGGCGAGCACCCTCTGGAAAACACTGAGGTTGACTGCAAACCAATCCTGATTGCGGCAGGAGCTTTGGGCAAAGGCCTGCCCGCGCAAGACCTGATCGTATCGCCGCAGCACAAAATTTTGTTAGGGGGCTACGGGCAGCTAGAAGAGTATTTCGATTTAATCGCCTTCGCGCCCGCGAAAGCACTGACCCAGTTGCGCGGAATCAGGCACATGAACGGCAAAACCAAGATCACATGGATCCACTTCGCCTGTGATCGGCACGAGATCGTCACGGCCAATGGTTGCCTATCGGAATCACTGTTGCTGGGAACTATGGCCGTCAACGGATTGACTGCTGCCGAGCGTCAGACTGTTATCGATTTATTCGGGCCAGCCCAGCTTCCCGGCGCAGCGCTTAACGGGCCACCAGCACTGAAATGCCTTAAGGTTGGCGCTGTCCGGCGGCAGCTTAAGAGAAGTCTCGAAGCCAAAATAAAACTCCTGGCAAGAGAAATTTCAAAGTGGGACGTGGACGCGGCGATGGAGCGGCATGAGAGTGTGCGGCTGCGCGATATAAAGGATATCGCCCAAGCTCGCGTTGAAAACGTTGCCTGAATTAAACGCGCTACTGGTGCCATCCAACGGCTGTAAACGTGACCTATGTTTGCTGGAAATCTGCGCTGCAGCATACCGCAATCATGCCTGCACATCATACATTAGGTTGTCGATCGAATGACATCCTTAAAAGTCGAAAACTAAATATGGGTATCTCAAAATAAAGAACGACGGTGCTTTGGGAGGAAAGCACCGCCGTCTTTTTCGACGTCTCCAATCCAATCGGGAGGAAAGGAGGAAGGAGACGTTTATGAAGGCCTCGGGTCTCAGGGAGGAGGAGGAAACCGTTGGCCTTCTACAGACACACAACAGGGAGGGTGCGTGTGTCCGATCTCAATTCATTTAGGCAGCGTTTCGACCTGTTTCCAGTGCGATGCTGCGGATTTGCGAACGGCACATGCCGAGGTCCGACAGCTCACGGTTCGAAAGGGAGCTCAGCTCGTCGAAAGTAGCGCGGTATACGCGGCGCTGTGTACGGCGTGTCGCCATTCCGGCAAGCAAAGCGTTGAAGCGGTCTGCGATAGAAGGGGCGTTGGTTACGTTTACATATGCCATTTCAGCACCTCGTTTGTTTCGACTTCGTTTCGTTGTGACCAATATGTAGGAAGATGCTGCGGGTGCACAACGGACAGATCGGCAATGCTGCTATGCAGCAAATGCATACGCTAAGTTGACGTAACGTCTTGTAAGGTTTTAACAAAAAAAAATGGCGATGACACCAGGGAGGAGGGTGCCATCGCCTAAAACAGAAACATCCGGGAGGAGGATGGATGCGTCTGGTCTTTCTGTTGGTCAGCAACTTGCGCTGTCCTGAAACCTTTCTGACCTAATTGCTGCAGTTGCACAAATAAAAAGTTGCGCAATGCTGCTATGCAGCACAAACATAATGGGTCTGATTGATTAGTGGGCAGATTTTCAGGTCTTTGCCGCTTGTGCGGGCAGTATGACGACACCCTCTTGCGGTTTGGTCAAAAACTGCCATGTCAAAACCCTGAATAAGAAGGAATACGGTATGCCTGTCACCAAAGCCCAAGTCGAAGCTGAACTTGAACGAGTCACTATGCCGGATGGAAAATCCATCCTTGCTCATGATTTGATTCGTGCTTTGACGGTCGAAGGCGACGTCGTTCGTTTTGTGATCGAGGCCCCGAATGCGCAGGTTGCAGCGCAAATGGCACCTTTGCGCGATGCCGCTGAGCAGGTGGTCAAGGCGATGGACGGTGTAAGTACCGTCACTGTTGCGCTGACCGCGCATGGTCCTGCTGCAAAAGCGCCCGCGCCCAGCCTTAAAATTGGCGGTCATCCCAAGCCGCAGGACGGACCGACCAAGCCCAAAGGGGTGCAGCGCATTCTGGCCATCGGGTCAGGCAAGGGGGGCGTTGGCAAATCAACAGTCAGTTCGAACCTTGCTGTGGCTTTGGCGCGGGCAGGGCGCAAGGTTGGCTTGCTTGATGCAGATATATACGGCCCCAGCCAACCGCGCATGATGGGGGTGAACAAGCGCCCCGCGTCGCCGGATGGCAAAACGATCATTCCCTTGCATGCCCATGGTGTCACCTTGATGTCGATCGGTTTCATGATGGAGGAAGGCAAAGCCGTTGTTTGGCGTGGCCCGATGCTCATGGGCGCGCTGCAGCAGATGCTGGGGCAGGTGGAATGGGGCGAGCTTGATGTGTTGCTGGTTGATCTACCGCCGGGCACGGGCGATGTTCAGCTGACACTGTGTACCAAGTCTGAATTGTCAGGGGCCATTGTGGTGTCCACGCCGCAAGACGTCGCCCTGATTGATGCGCGCAAGGCGATTGATATGTTCAACACCCTGAAAACGCCGGTTATTGGCTTGATCGAAAACATGTCGATGTTTGTATGCCCCGATTGCGGGTCGGAACATCAGATATTTGGCCATGGCGGTGTCGCTGCTGAGGCCGAAAAGATTGGCGTACCCTTGCTGGGCAGTCTGCCCATTGATCTGGACACCCGCCTTGCTGGCGATGGCGGCACGCCTATTGCCACGGGTGACGGCCCTATGGCGCAGGCCTATGCGCGTATTGCCGAAGGGTTGATAAAGGGAGGGATGGCATAGGCCATACCTCCTTATTACTGCTGGACGGTTTCGAGGTAGGCAGCAATGTCAATCATCGCCTGCTTGGTATCGATCACCTGACCGGTAGTTGTAGTATAGGGTACTGTTGGTCCTGACAGTTCGCGTTCGAACTCAGGCATACCGCCAAAGTCGTGCCGCCCCGGATAGCCATTGATCTGCGCCATCACGCCTTCAGCAGGGAAAACGCCACCGTTTTTCTGACTTAGCAAGGTTAGGTTTGCGGGCCGCATGCCATATTGCTTGGCCAATGGCCCGTCGCCCTGCGCTGATTTTCCATGACAACTGGCGCAATTCGTCTCGTATAGATGTGCTCCGCGGCTTTGCGGGGTGGGTTGAGTACATGCCGCAAGTACCAAAGGTATTACAGCGATAAGGGGAAGGGTACGTGTCATGCGGTGCCTTTTCTAATTCTGCACACAGAATGCGTTTTGGCCCGACAGGGGTCAATGCAGATCAAAACATCAATTT
>JAPKCR010000349.1 GCA_026421135.1 Sulfitobacter sp.
ACTAGCGGCGATTGTCGTTGGCATCTGGAAGCGAGACGAGATTGCGCGCCTGATGGCCGTGAACTCACTGTTCGCGGAAGATAAGATTGTCTTTAACTTTAGCCATATGAATCAAGCGTTTCTGTCCATCCCCGTCGCGCGGGGCAACGGCCCCACGACAGAATTGGGCTATGGTCCTGAATTCACCCTGCCATCGCAGGTCGACGATTGGATCGCTGAACGCGATGTGACATCGCTGGTTGTCCTGAAAAATGGCCAAATCGTCTACGAAAACTACTTTCTGGGAACCGCCCCGGATGATCGCCGGATCAGTTGGTCTGTCGCCAAAAGCTATATTTCCGCTTTGGTCGGTATTCTGCTGGACGAGGGCAAGATCGCATCGTTGGACGACCAGGTGACCCAATATGCACCCAGCCTGATGGGCACCGCCTATGAGGGAACGACAATCCGCAATGTATTGACCATGGCCAGCGGCGTCACCTTTGACGAGGACTATCTGGACCAGAATTCCGACATCAACCGCATGGGTCGCGTTATCGCGCTTGGGGGGGAATTGGACGAATTTACAGCGTCGCTAAAGGACAGCTTTGCCCAGCCCGGAGCCCAGTGGCAATACGTATCCATCGATACCCATGTGATCGGCATGGTCATTCGCGGGGCGACCGGCCAGTCAGTTCCCGATCTGCTGAGCGAAAAAATCATCGTCCCGATGGGTCTGGAATATGAGCCTTATTACCTGACCGACGGGTCTGGGGTGGCCTTTGTGTTGGGCGGGCTGAACCTGACGACCCGCGACTTTGCACGTTTGGGTCAAATGTTTTTGCAAAACGGTATGTATAACGGCAAGCAAATCGTTCCTGCCGATTGGGTTGCGGCGTCAACCGCACCTACCGCCCCCACCGAACCCGATGCCATCGGCTATGGCTATCAATGGTGGGTGCCCAAGGGCGCTGCCAAAGGCGAATTCATGGCGCGTGGCGTCTATGGACAGTATATATATATCAATCAAGCGGATGGTGTTGTGATTGCCACAAATGGTGCCGACCGCAATTTTCGCAATGAAGGCGTAGCAGATCAGAACGTCGAGATTTTTCGCTTGATCAGTGCAATGTTAGGGGGCGCGTGATGACACCCGATGAAAGTATCAATGTTCTGGGTACCGACCTTGTGATCTGTGGTACCGATCCTGTGACCGGATTTTTCCGCGACGGAAAGTGTAACACCTGTGACGAAGATCAAGGCAGCCATACGGTTTGCGCGGTGATGACCGCAGAATTTCTGGCCTTTTCCAAATATGTGGGCAACGACCTAAGCACGTCTCGCCCCGAATTTGGCTTTGTCGGATTGCAGCCCGGCGATCCGTGGTGTCTGTGCGCGGCGCGTTTTCTGCAAGCCGCAGAAGAGGGCTGCGCGCCGCAGGTACATCTGGAGGCTACGCATAAAAGCGCATTGGAGATCGTACCGATGGATTTCCTCAAGGATCACGCTGTCGTGACAGGCCAAGGCGGCGCAAGGTGATACGCACCTTGGTGGCGGCATGTCTGTATTTGACGGCATTGCCCGCCACTGCTCAGGATACCTTACGCCCTCAGGAAACGCTCCGATTGGACCGTTTTGAAGAAGTAGCCGGAGAAGCGCTGCTGCGCGCATTTCAAACCGGCGCGCCAAGTGACCTCACCGCGTTGACGTCGGCGCTTTCGGGGACCCCGTTGGTTGCCTTTGACGAAGGGCTGGGTGGCGACTGGAATTGCCGCACGATGAAGCTGGGCGGAATAAGCGGGCTGGTCGTCTATAGCCCGTTCAAATGCCGCCTTACGTTTCAAGGCAATGGCTACCTGTTCGAGAAGCTAAGCGGATCACAACGCACCAGCGGCTTTCTGTCCTTGCGCGACGGACGGGCAGTTTATGTCGGTGTGGGGTATGTCACGGGCAGCACCCCGCCAGCATATGCCGACTTGGCCGCCGATTTTGACGGTGACGGTGAAATCCAACCCGACATCGCCGTGTTTGAACGGATCAGCAACCAACGTGCTAGGCTTATGTTTCCTGCACCCGTCGTGGAAAGCGATTTTGATATTCTAGAATTAACGCGCTAGGCGACCGTGAGGCGTACAGCGGCTAGGATGCAGATTACCCGCATCCTAGCGACTGTTGTTTAAGCAAAGTCACCCATTTCAAATTTCAGAGCCTTGGCAACGGTGAAGATATCCTTGTCGCCCCGCCCACACATGTTCATGCAGATAATGTGATCTTTCGGCAGCTCTGGCGCGATCTTCATCACATGCGCCAACGCGTGCGAGGGTTCGAGCGCGGGGATAATCCCTTCAAGCTTGCAGCTAAGCTGGAAGGCTTCCAAGGCTTCGACATCAGTGATCGATACGTATTTCGCCCGACCGATTTCATGCAGCCAAGAATGCTCTGGACCGATACCGGGATAATCAAGGCCGGCAGAGATCGAGAACCCTTCGAGGATTTGCCCGTCGTCATCCTGAAGCAAATAGGTGCGGTTACCATGCAGCACGCCCGGACGTCCGCCAGTAAGTGACGCGCAGTGCTCCATCTTTGCATTTACGCCTTTGCCTCCCGCTTCGACGCCGATGATGTTGACCTGCTTGTCATCAAGAAACGGATAGAACAGCCCCATCGCATTGGAACCACCGCCAATCGCTGCGATCAAGGTGTCTGGCAGACGGTCTTCCGCCTCCATCATCTGTTCGCGCACTTCCTTGCCGATGATGCTTTGGAAATCGCGCACCATGGCTGGGTAAGGGTGCGGACCTGCGACCGTGCCAATGCAATAAAACGTGTCGCGGACATTGGTGACCCAGTCACGCAGCGCGTCATTCATCGCGTCTTTCAGCGTGCCTCGGCCAGATGTGACAGGGATCACTTCGGCCCCAAGCAAGCGCATGCGGAACACGTTGGGCGCTTGGCGCTCAACATCATGCGCGCCCATATAGACCACACATTGCAGGCCGAACTTAGCGCACACCGTTGCCGTCGCCACGCCATGCTGACCCGCGCCGGTTTCAGCGATGATGCGCTTTTTACCCATGCGGCGGGCAAGGATAATCTGCCCCAGCACATTGTTGATTTTATGCGCACCAGTGTGGTTCAGCTCGTCCCGTTTCATGTATACCTTGGCACCGCCCAGATGGTCGGTCAGACGCTCGGCGAAATACAAGGGGCTGGGACGGCCAACATAGTGCTTCCACAAGAAATCCATTTCGGACCAAAAGCTGTCGTCGGTCTTGGCCTTTTCATACTGCTCTTCCAGCTCCAGAATCAGAGGCATCAGGGTTTCTGAAACAAACCGTCCGCCGAAATCGCCAAACCGTCCGTTTTCGTCAGGTCCGGTCATGAAAGAGTTGAAAAGTTCATTAGCCATGAGGTGCTCCTTGCGCTTGGCATAGCCATAGCGCCCCAGTTAAGGCAGGTAAAGACAAGGACACAGCACCGATTTTCCACAAATGACAAACGCCCGCAAAGACGGAGCGAAAATTCGAACTTTCGCTCCGCAATTGTTGAAAATTCCCCTGCGCCCTTTAGTCGAAGATCTTTAGCAATTTGCGCTTCAATTCATCTTCGACCCGGTCTTTCACTGCGTCCTCGACCGATTGCCCATCTTCTCGCACAACACCCAGCTTTTGCTGTAGTTTCTCTTCCAGTTTTTGCTGTGCTTTTGCTTTCTCTGCGGCAAAGTTCAAATCGATCGCCGCTTGCAAATCAGGTTTGATCTGGGGGGATGCCCAAGGGCCAAAAATACGAACGGGTACTGCAAAGCCCCGGTCGCCGTTTACGCGCAACGCCTTTGGCGTGACCGTGTAATCAACGGTTTGTGCGCCAATCCCCACGTTGCC
>JAPKCR010000350.1 GCA_026421135.1 Sulfitobacter sp.
CTTTGCTTGTTCTTGAATCAGCTTGCGGGGGACGCAGCGCGATGATGTGGACGCCGGGCGCGCCTTTGAAATCCTCGTTCTTGCGGATAAAGCGTATTTCACCATTGACCGTGATCCGCGCCAGCAGTCTCGCATCCGGGCTTTCTGCGCGCCAGTCGGCCAACGAGAATTCTTCGGACAGTCTTGTGGTCCGGAATGTCCAGCCAGCCGCCATCATTTCCTCAAGCTCGGCATGGGTCGCTTCAAGCCCCAAGGGCCTGCCGCCCAAGGTGCGGGGCAGCTGGTGGCGGCTGCTGTCCGCACGTTCACGCATCACTTGAAATACGTTTTCCCGCCCGAATTCGGGGGCAAGGTCAGTGGTCACCAAAGTGTTGTAGGCGTCATTGTCCGTGGCTGCGATCAACGTTGCATAGCTGACCAATTCAACCCGCAGTTCAGCAGCTTCGGAGAGAATGTCCCCCGAAAATGTTTCGATCCCCGCGGCGCGTGCTTTGCGCAGGCGCGTGAAATTCGGATCGGTCATCAGAACTGGCACTTCGGCCTTTCTGAGGATTTCGGCCAATGCCGTTGTCCAATCAGCACCACCGATAATAACGACGCCTGGCACATCCGCACCGGCCAAGCCCAGCAACCGCGCAAAGGGCGCAAGGGTGAACCCGTTAAGCACAACAGTCACCGCCACTAAGGCGAAAGCCAAGGGGGCGATTAATGCTGCGTCTTGAAACCCGAGGTTGAGCAAACGGTCACCAAACAGCCCGGCAACAGCAACCAGTACCACACCACGCGGGCCAGTCAGGGCGACGAGCAGCTTCTCACGAAACGGAATGCCTGAACCGATCAGAGATATGAAAACAGTCAGGGGGCGGGCGATCAACACAACCACCGCAACAAATGCGGCTGCGCGCCAATCAAGTTTGCCAAGCGCTTCAACATCCAGACCAGCAGCAAGCAAGATGAAAACGCCCGACACCAGCAATACAGTCGCGTGTTCCTTGAAACGGCGCATTTCCTCGTAGCTGGGAAGTTTCGAGTTCGCGATAACTATGCCCATGATTGTGACAGCCAATAGCCCGCTTTCATGAAGCACCGCGTCGGACGCTGCAAAGACGCCCAGCAACAGGGCAAACAGGACCGGGACTTTCATATATTCCGGCACCCAGCCACGCTTGAAACTGCGCGACAGGCCGACGCCCGCGGCCACCCCAGCGGCGGTTGCAACAACTGCGCCTAGCAGCAGTTCGAGCATCGCCTCTGACGCGGTGGTTGCAGTGTTCAGGGCCAGTACGACTTCGAATGCAAGAACGGCAGCCAAGGCACCGATGGGGTCGTTAATGATGGCTTCCCATTGCAACAAGGTTGCAGGTCGCCGTGACAGGCGGGCGGTGCGCAACAGGGGCGCGATGACTGTGGGGCCTGTGACGATCATGATGCCGCCAAAAACAGCAGAGCTGGACCAGCCTAGACCGGCAATATAATGCAGCGACAGCGCGGACATAAGCCAGCCCAAGGGGGCACCGATGTAAACCAGTCGCCTAACCCCGCCAACCGCGTCATGAAGTGTGTGAAAGTTCAAAGAAAGGCCGCCTTCAAACAGGATAATGGCCACCGCGATGGAAATCATCGGGGCCATCAGCGGCCCGATATCGCGTGTAGGGTCAAAGATGCCAAAGACGGGACCGATCAGAATACCGGCAACCAGCATAAGCACGATAGCAGGCATGCGCAGACGCCACGCGATCCACTGCGAACCAACGCCAATGGCACCGACCAATGCGATAGCTGTTACGGGGTTCAACGCGCCGAGTGCTTCTGTTGCCACAATAGGATCCTCTCTTGCTGGTGCACCGAATTAGCACGCGAAGGGGCGTTAACAACAACAAATCTTGCTGCGCACAGACTGACGCAGTTAAAAACCGCGGGCAGCAATGCTGGCCCGCGGTATGTTCTGCTTTGCAATTGAGAGATCTACCGGTCGCCAGCGGCCGCGAAAGGCGCTAGACCGACTGCATATTCAGGGCCATGCCGTCATAGCTTCCGGTGATAGCTGCGGTTGCCAATACGTCCGCGACATCCCTGCGTGACGCCTTGGCCTTCTTGTCTACCTTATCGCCCAAGATCACGTCTTCGCCTCGCGCATCGTTTGTCAGCGCGACGGGCCGCACTATGGCATAGTTCAGGCCCGATGACATCAGATGCATGTCGGCCTCGTTCTTGGCCTTTAGGTAATGCGCCAGATCGCCTGACGGGTTTTTCTGGTCCGCACCGACAGAGCTGAGCATCACGAAACGCTTTACACCTGCAGAGGCCGCCAAATCGGTTAGGCGCTTGGCCCCGTCGCGGTCCACCTTGTCGGTCATTTCGGGGCCTGTTTTGCCCCCTGAACCCGCAGCGAATACAACCACGTCCATTCCCTTGCACACATCACCCGCAAGATCGGTCAAATCGCCGGTACGCACCTTCGTGCCCATTGGCAAATCGCTGGTATCTGAACTTTCGCGCACAAGCGCAGTGGGGCTGTGCCCTTGGTCGATCAGGTTTTGAACAAGATGCAGACCGGTTTTCCCGGTGGCACCAGCAACCAATATATTCATGCTCATAGCATACTCCTTAAAGCGTTTAGTTTCTCAAATTAGGTTCTGAAACGTTGCAAAATCAGGGCAGAAATATCGCCTTTGCGTTTGCGAATTCCTTGATGCCAAAGCCGCCGTGTTCGCGGCCATAGCCGGAATCCTTTACCCCACCAAACGGCATATTCGGATCAGCCGCACCATATGAGTTGATCCGCACCATCCCGGTGTCAAAGTGGTCGCGGGCCAGTTTCAGCGCACGGTCTTCGTCCTTGGA
The DNA here is from genome assembly GCA_026421135.1 of Sulfitobacter sp. GTDB lineage: Bacteria > Pseudomonadota > Alphaproteobacteria > Rhodobacterales > Rhodobacteraceae > Sulfitobacter. The sequence goes on from JAPKCR010000350.1 coordinate 2,845, forward strand.
GAAGATACCACCGCCAAGGCCATAGCGGCTGTCATTGGCGATCCGCATGGCATCTTTGTCATCTTTGGCGCGAATAATCGAAGCAACGGGGCCAAAAATCTCGTCATCATAGGCGGGCATACCGGGTGCCAGATCGGCCAGTACCGTAGCCGGATAATAGGCACCTTTGCGGTCCGGTGCTGTACCGCCGCACAGAACCGTGGCCCCCTTGGCAACGCTTTGATCAACCTGACCTTTGACTGTATCGAACTGGTCTTGGCTTGAAAGCGGCCCAAGCTGGTTTTGCTCATCCGTGGGATCGCCCATCTTGATGTCTTTCATCTGCGCGACATAGGCATCCACAAAGGCATCATAGACTTTGTCGGTCACGATAAACCGCTTGGCAGCAACACAAGTTTCGCCGTTGTTGTACAACCGCCCCATCACTGAAAACTTGACCGCGACATCTAAATCCGCGTCCTCAAGTACCAAGTAGGCGTCGTTGGACCCCAACTCTAGGACTGATTTCTTCAGCGATTTGGCGGCGACTGACCCGATGTGGCGACCGGCACCATCGCTGCCTGTCATGGTCACACCGCGCACCAGTGGATGTTCGATCAGCTTGTCGCTGACATCGTGGTCGATCAGGATTACCTGAAATAGATCCTCTGGCAGACCGGCTTCAATGCACAGTTCGCGTATGCGCAGGCCCGATCCAGTGCAGATGCTGGCATGTTTCAATACGCAGCCGTTACCTGTCATGAGATTGGCAGCCAAGACACGAACGGGCTGGTATAGCGGGAAATTCCATGGCTGGATCGAATAGATCACGCCGATAGGCTGATACGTCACAACACCACGCTTGCCGTCCGCACCGTGGGTACGCTCTTCGTCGGCAAGGGCATCGGGGCCGTTCTTGGCAGTGTATTCAAAGATTGCCGCACAGATTTCGACTTCGCGCTGGCCGTCTTTCAGCAGTTTACCTGTTTCTTTTGTCATTAGCGCTGCCAAGTCATC
>JAPKCR010000351.1 GCA_026421135.1 Sulfitobacter sp.
TCAACTGGCTGAAAGAGGTGGACATCACCAACATCGGAGCCGAGGCCGCAATCGGGCTCAAGCGGGGGACCAATGTTGCCGGCGGGCAGGATCTTCCGATCATTCAGGAAATCCTTGCCGACGTTTACGGCGCGGGCAAAGGTGCCGGGCCGGTCGAAAAGATCAACGACGTGTATTACAATACCGGTCTGGCGATCTATTCCGCGGCGTTCGAGGCAGCGCGTCTTGCGGTCGAGCAGAATGGCTTCCCTGTTACACCCGATTCCATGAAGGCAGGCTATGAAAGCATCGTGGATTTTGATGCCAACGGTCTGTTCGCCCCCATTACGGTGACGGCGGATGATCACGGTGGCGGCGGTAAGACCCGTATCGAGATGTGGGATGGCAAAACCTGGGTCCCTCAGCAGGACTGGACCGCAGCCTATACCGACGTAATCTGGGATGTGGTCAAAGAAAGCTCAAGCAAGTTCACGGTTGAGTAAGAAAACGTGGCTGGGGGTTCGCCCCCAGCCTTCCACCGGGTTTGAACCAACACGAACCAGCTTTGCTCAAACCCGTATCTTAAGGACATTCAATGACAGATAACCCAATTGAACTCACCGTTGAAAACGGTGTGGCAACAGTTTTTATTGACCGACCAGAGCGAAAGAATGCCTTGTCAGTAGCGGCCGCGAACGGGTTGGCGGATGCTTGGGATCAGATCGAGGCTGACGATAGTATCCGCGTCGTCATCCTGACCTCCGCCGATTGTGGTGTGTTCAGCGCCGGGCTCGATCTCAAGGAAGCTGCCGAGATTGCCCGCGACGAAGGTATCGATATCCTGTCCAAAATGCGCGATCCGTTCCATGACCGGATGCGGGCCTGTTCCAAGCCGATTATTTCAGCGATGACCGGATCGCTGATGGCCGGTGGCATGATGCTGACCCTGATGAGCGACCTGCGGGTCGGACTGAAAGGAACGAAGGTTGGCATAACCGAGGTCAAGATTGGCCGAGGATCGCCATGGGCCGCCCCGGGCCTGTCGATGCTACCGCAACCGGTCCTGATGGAGCTTGTCCTAACCGGGGATCTACTGCCGATCGAACGGCTGCACGACTATGGTTTTACTAATTACCTGGAAGAAACACCTGATGCCGTACGGACCCGTGCCCGCGAACTGGCGGACCGCATCGCTTCGGGCGCGCCGTTGTCGGTGATCGCCGCCAAAGCAAGTGTGCGCGCAACGATGGATCTGGGCTGTGCTGCTGGATTAGAAGAAGGCAAGCGGTTGCATGAAGTTGTCTACGCCAGCCAGGATGCCATCGAAGGCCCGCGGGCTTTTGCTGAAAAACGCCCCCCGGTTTGGCAGGGTAGATAGGTAACCAGGAGCTTGATATGTCTGACCTTATGCGATTTGACGTCGACAACGGGGTGGGGGTCTTGCGATTCACGCAGCCCGCGCGCCGGAACCCTTATAGCCTGGCATTTGTTGACCAGTTTATTGCGGCTCTTGATGTGGCGCAAAGGGATGATGCGGTGCGTGCCGTTGTGATGACTGGCGGCAATTATTTTTCAAGTGGTGGCGATCTTGTCGGGTTTCGGTCCGAGATCGCAAAAGGCGCGCGTGCAACCTATGAGATGGTTGACAAGGTGCATAGTGGCGGGCGCGCGGCATACGGGTTCAACAAGCCGCTGATTGCTGCCGTGAATGGCGTCGCCTATGGCGCAGGAATGAGTTTGGCGCTGTGTGCCGACGTGATTGTTGCCGCTGAAGATGCGCGGTTCTGCCAAGTTTTTTCAAAAGTGGGTGGCTGCCCCGACACGGGATCGAGCTGGCTTTTGCAACAGCGCATGGGGTCAGGCGCGGCACGCCTTCTGGTGCTGACCGGGCGTGAGATTTCCGGCAAGACGGCCCATCAGATGCGGGCAGTAGAAGAATGTGTGCCCGCTGACGAAACCGAAGCTGCCGCGATCGCAATCGCGACCGAGATGGCAGCAAACCCGATGTTTGGAATGCATTGCAGCAAACGCGTGATGCGTGAGGCCGCGGAGTGCTCTTTCGAGGAAGCTTTGGACATTGAGTGCCGCGCGCAGACCATTCTGCTTGGCGCGCATGATTTTCCCGAAGCAATGAATGCTTTCACAGAGAAACGAAAGCCGAGATTCCGAGACTGCTGAGTAAAGAGATTCAAAATATACTAACCTCAAGAGGAGATTATCGCCCATGAAGGTACTTGTACCTGTAAAGCGCGTGATTGACTACAACGTGAAAGTGCGCGTCAAAGCGGACGGATCGGGTGTTGATCTTGCTAATGTAAAAATGTCGATGAACCCGTTTGACGAAATTTCCGTCGAACAGGCGATCCGTCTGAAAGAAGCCGGTCAGGTCGAAGAGGTCGTGGTTGTTTCCATCGGCGTCAAGCAGGCTCAGGAAACATTGCGCACCGCTTTGGCCATGGGCGCGGACCGCGCGATCCTCGTTGTCGCCACAGACGACGTACACAACGACATCGAACCGCTGGCCGTTGCCAAGATCCTCAAAGCGATTGTGGATGAAGAGCAGCCCGGTCTGGTGATGTGCGGCAAGCAGGCCATCGACAATGACATGAACGCGACCGGCCAGATGCTGGCAGCGTTGATGGGGTGGTCGCAGGCGACATTTGCATCCGAAGTGGAGATTGCAGGCGACAAAGCCAAAGTCACACGTGAAGTGGACGGCGGTTTGCAGACCATCGAAGTTTCGATGCCCACGGTCATCACCGTTGATTTGCGCTTGAACGAGCCACGGTATGCGTCCCTGCCCAACATCATGAAGGCAAAGAAAAGGCCGATGGATGAAAAGACACCGGCAGATTACGGCGTTGATGTTTCCAACCGCCTGGAGATCGTGAAAACCGTTGAACCAGCAGAGCGCGCAGCCGGTATTATGGTTGCATCCGTGGATGAACTGGTAGCGAAACTTAAAGAAGCGGGGGCCGTGTAATGGCTGTTCTACTCCTTGCAGAAATAACCGATGGCGAATTGGCGATGGATGCCACGGCCAAGGCCGTGACTGCCGCCAAAGCATTGGGCGATATCACCATACTGGCCTGTGGCGGCTCAGCTGCTGCGGCAGGTGAAGCGGCGTCAAAAATCGACGGGGTTTCCAAGGTGCTTGTCGCCGAGGATGCCACGCTGGGTCACCGCCTCGCGGAATCCACGGCAGCGCTTATCGTGTCGATGGCGGGTGATTACGATCACATCGTTGCCCCTGCCACGACAGACGCAAAGAACGTGATGCCACGGGTTGCGGCACTGCTGGATGTGATGATCATCTCTGACGCCTCCGGCGTGATTGATGCCGATACGTTTGAGCGGCCGATCTATGCGGGCAACGCGGTTCAAACGGTTAAATCTTCTGACGGGAAGAAAGTCATCACTTTCCGCACGTCGACATTTGATGCTGCTGGCGACGGCGGGTCTGCCTCGGTCGAGACGATCTCGGCGGTTGAAGATCCCGGTCTGTCGTCCTGGGTCGAAGACCACGTGGCGGCAAGCGACCGCCCCGAGCTCACATCGGCCGGTGTCGTCGTTTCCGGTGGTCGCGGTGTCGGGTCGGAAGACGACTTTGCGCTGATCGAAAAGCTGGCAGACAAGCTGGGTGCCGCCGTGGGCGCGTCCCGCGCTGCGGTCGATTCAGGCTACGCACCAAATGACTGGCAGGTCGGCCAAACAGGTAAGGTTGTGGCCCCTAGCCTCTATGTAGCAGTCGGTATATCCGGCGCGATCCAGCACTTGGCCGGTATGAAAGACAGCAAGATTATCGTCGCGATCAACAAAGATGAAGAAGCGCCGATCTTTCAGGTTGCCGATTACGGGCTG
>JAPKCR010000352.1 GCA_026421135.1 Sulfitobacter sp.
CATCACTGACGTCTTTGGCTTGCCGCCAACTGGCGCAAAAGTCAGCGACCAAATCACGCGGCACATCAAGGAACCCGCACCGCCCGCGCAGCACGGCATTGAGGGCTTGAGAGCGGTTGGCAAAACCACGTGTCTGCCACTCTGCATCAAAGGCCGCGAGCTCTGACGCTGAGGCGCGGAAACTGACCCGCTCAGAGGGATCGCGCACAGCGAGACCTTCTCCCTGCTCTTCCTTGGCAAGCCGCGTCACATGCCTGCGGGAGACGCCGTAAGCTTCGGCCAATACCTTTGGGGTTTCACCTGCTTTGTAACGCCGCGCCAGTTCGATGCGCTGCTCCAGCTTGAGGCGTTTTGGTCTTCCTGTCTTCATCACAAGCGTACCTCGCTACATCCAAAATCAAATATCCGACGGCGCGGGCGAGGCAGCGTTTGCTTGCAAGCGCGTTCGCATGCGGTGGTGGATTCAGTGTTGCGTGGCACGCTCTCAAACCCCTCGGACAAAAGTCGCAGACAAGTGGCATATCCTGCCAACGTCCTTCTCTTCTTACTCCTTCATATATCAATAATACATATTGCGCAATTTATCTTTTTGCATTGATAGCATTTCAATGCGCCCTACTCCGCCTGCCAAAAGCTACACCGCGCATCAGACACGTTCTGGCTGACTCTATTGGCTGCCCGCGCAAAGCGAGCGCGGGGCCGCACCAACCAAACAACATGCAATGGTTTGCCCTCCCAAGGCGCATCAAGCCGTCAACATGAGAACAGCAAGAAGGCTGACGCCCGACCGCGCCGATATCAGCTTCTACAACTGCCTGTCTGGGGCCTCCAACTGAAGGTCACTCTCCCCTGCGGATCAATCAATCCGCAGGGGTATCTGGCTCAATGAGCCAGATCCTGAGTGCGCAAATCTGCACAGCGATCTTGGGCAATCAAAGTCTCGGTTGCGAGGCTGTCTATGACTTCGGGATGGTCGCCCTCTTCAAAGGCTGAGAGGTAGGTTTCAAAGGCCATGTCGGCTTGCAGTTCTGCGAGGTCGAGGGATTGTTCGTATGTCATGTTGTGATCCTTTCCATTGATCGTCGTTGGACGGATCGTGAAAAAGACCGGCGGCATCAGAGCGGGCTGCACCCACCCTGGGGCGCAATGAAATGGAGCACGTAAAGGGCAATGTTTGTTGTGCGCGATGCTCCGTAGCGCAAGGCGTCAGCCGTCCAGAAACCTTGCCCAAGCGTTGCAGGCTGCTCGCCTCCGGGCTAGCGATCTGATGGGCCAACAGGTCAATGGGAAGGGACACAACGCGGTGATAAATCGAACCATCGCTCACCAGTTTTCCTGCAAGCGACAGACGGCTGTATCACACGCTCAAATGCGAAGGTGCTGCAAACCACACACAAGCCAAACCGCCGCGCAACATTTGATCACAGCCTCAAAGTCACCGGATTATGGTTGGTTCAACTGGTCCTCGAGAGACCCTATCGACGCCAAGATTGCATCGAAGGATGGGGCCTCACCAAAGATCATCGCTTCGGTATTTTTGTAATCTCCGCCCAAACGCGCGGCCATGTCTGCAGGTGGTGCAAGCGCAAACGTTCCGGGCTCTGCCGTGCCGAGATTGAAATCAGGACGGTTAAAAAATGTCTTCGCGTGGGCCACACAGTCCGCGCCCAACTCAAGATCTGCAACAGCAGCCTTGCCCGTCTTGGTTTCCAACATGCAATGCAGATCGTAGTAGTGGCGGGAGATACGTTGCCCGTCCTGCTTTAACTCACCGCGCGTCTCAAACCAGTTTCGCAGTCCATGCAAGATGACGACCTTGTCCCAAAACGTGCGCTCTGCATCAATCGTCCGAACGTCCGGGACATCCAAATCGATGCCCTCCAAATCGTCCGAGATGTAGGGACGGATCAACTGCGGGCTGTTGGGGTCGAGAGCGGATTTTGCACCGGATTCAATTTTGACCGCCGCTTGAACATATCCCGTAGCGGACCCGTCAACCCGTGGATACCAGACAAGAAGCGTCTGTCCCGTGCCATCATCAGGATCGATTTCAATCCGACCCTGCCCGCTTGTGTCCTCGGCGATCAGCTGGGACAGCTGCGTCAAAAGCGGCCCCGTTATATAGGCGTGGCAATCACTCTGGATCGCCTCAATGGCCGCTTTGCGTTTCTTACCCGAAAGCGCGGCTAGCGCCTCTGGTGTTTCGCCGTGGCCAAGATCATCGCGGAACACCGTGACGTCGATGTCTTCGGAAAACCGATCAATCAAGCCGTAGGCCTTTGAGAGGGATGTCCCCCCTTTGAATAGAAGCCGTGGGCCACCGGCAGGAAGCCGATGGTATAGCGCATTCAGCGTCCAGCAGACCCAGAAGTCCTTCTCAATATTGATCAGCGGCGCGCCGAGCCTGTTGGCGGTGGTGAGAAACAGATCAGCGCGATCTGCAACGCTTGCAGCAATGATCTTTTGGAAACCTTCCGTGCTCATCCCTGATCTCCCTCGACCACATCAAACAAAGGGGCACGCAAAATATCCTGCATCCAGATCGGCATGGCTGACAAGCCGCCCTTCAGATCATCCAAAAGAGCCGGACCTGTGCCCTTATCGGCAAGCAGACGCCGGACAGTTTTGCGAACAGTCGCCCCTTCAACATCGTTCGACATGACGTCATGGAGCCAGTGTAAAGCCTGAACCAGATACATGCCCGGCCGCCCCGCCCAGTACAGGCGACTTGGCGCCGCATGTTTGAAGACGATCTTTTGGTTGCCCAAAGTGACCGGCTTGAGGCGCGCATCGACCAGCACCTCGATTTTAGCGGGCACCGCGTTGGTGAGGCCAAGCGTGTTGGCTGCGGTCATGCCATCAATCAACCAGCGAACTTGATCACGGCGCGCTATTGCGTCGATGACAGCGCGGTAATCTGGTACAGTTGATTTGCCTGTCAGCGCATTCTGGGATGGCTTGTCATAAAGCCCCCTCTCGATACGCCGCAGCCGGCCAGACATAACCATGCGCTGTAGCGCTTTGTCGACGGCAGCGCGACCACCGATGTCGGCAAAATCGGCCGGTGTCCACACTTGGCGCGGCGCATCAACTATGCGCGCGCGGAGGCGATCTGGCAGCGTTTTGGTTTGTGCATCATCTATCATGTCCGAAATATACTACAAGTTTCGGACAAATGCGAGTCCGAAGAATGCTGCATATTTCGGACATAGATACTTCACGCGAGGTCGAAATCTCACATCTGCACGAATTAAGCCAGACCGCCGAAGCGGTCTGGCTTGTTTGTTAAGCGGCCTCTTTGGGACCCCAGGGGATGATGGCCTGCAGGGACATATCATCTTGGCTCGCAGCTTTGCCAAGGTTGGCGTTGAAGGCGTGATCGCGGACCGTCAGGGTGAAGTAGTCAGAGCCGGTGTCTTTGTTCTGCTTCTTCCAGATACCACCGCATTCGACCAGTTTGCCGCGGGGGGAGCGGCCAAGGACACGGTGCGTCGGTGCCATGGGATTGCTGCTGGCGATGGGTTCGAGTGTGATGTCGAGGTCGAAGTTCAGGGTTGAAATGGACCCTACGCCTTTTGCTGTTTCGATATCGTCGCTTGTGAATTTGATGCAGTTCGTGGTCATTGCTTTTCTCCTTGTTTGCGTTGCAATGATGGTCACTTTGCAGCTGGCTAAGGCCCTTACACACCGAAGGCGAAGCGCAGCGGAGAGGGGCAGGCGCCGCTCTTTTTGTCTCGCGAGGAATGGCCCACCCCTGTTCCTTGGTGGGTCAGGGGAAAAAGATCGGCGACAACCTTTGTGGACGGGACGACAGCTGCGACCAGCATGTCATGCAACTC
>JAPKCR010000353.1 GCA_026421135.1 Sulfitobacter sp.
GGAAACCGAAGCGCCCGATGTGGACCGGTACGAGGTGTTGATCCTTGATGATTGGCTCCTTGATCCGGAAACAGCGCAAATCGACACGGATTTTTTATCGCGTCACGACCGAAGCCATGCAGGACGTCACGGCAACTTTGTTGCCACTAATAGACGCTTTAACACTACGCGAGATGTGGCACAGAATCAGCGACTGCGCCTTCGGCTCATCAACGCGGCGAATGCCCGGGTCTTTGTGCTTGGGCTTGCAGGGATGGAAGGCTGGACAATCGCGCTCGACGGGATGCCCCTTATTGAGCCGGAACCGCTGAACGAGGCGTTAGTCCTAGGCCCCGGCCAGCGCGCTGATCTGATCGTGGATATAGTTGCAGAGCCCGGCGAAACAGCACATATCGTTCGTATCGAGGATCAGGAAAGCGTGTCACAAGCAGCATTCTCCGTGAAGGGGCAGGCATCGACCGCACGCCGTGCCGCACCTTTGGCCTTGCCACCCAATCTTGGGATGGAATTGATGGGCCTTGATACAGCGGTACACGCTCGCCTCAACATGCAGGGCAGCGCAATGGGAACCTTGACTGCGGCCGTTCTGAATGGCGAGCGCAAGAGCTTTGGCGAACTGGTCAAAGCTAACGAATACTGGGCCTTCAACGGAACAATTGGCATGACCGATACACCTATGCTCAATGTTTCCAAAGGTGAGACAGTCAAGCTCGAGATTTACAACGATACACGGTTTCCCCATGCCATGCATCTTCACGGCATGCACTTTCGGGAGATCGGAAAAGATGGCCTACTGGGACCGTTCCGCGATACCCTGCTGATGTCAGGTGGCGAAACCCGCACCATTGGTTTCGTCGCTGACAATCCCGGTGACTGGCTGTTTCATCGTCATATGCTTAGCCATGCTGCGTCAGGTATGATGACCTGGTTGAAGGTAACATGACCCGAAGAATCCTGATTTTTCTGCTGCCTTGGTTTCACCCCTTGGCCTCGGCGCTTGGCTGATGACGCAACCAGGTTCTCAGACCGCCGAAGCATCGCAATCGTTTGATCTGGCTGCGGGCGAACGACTCTATCAGGAAAACTGCGCATCGTGCCACGGGAATGATCTGGAGGGGCAAGCTGATTGGCGCTCTTCCGGGCCGGACGGTGTTTTCCCCCTCCCCCTCATGACGAAATCGGTCATACTTGGCACCACACCGATATCGCGTTGTTCGACTACACCAAATTGGGGGGTAAGGCGGCGCTTGCACGTCAGGGCGTGAATTTGGAAAGCGGCATGCCAAGTTTTGGCGTTTTAGTGAGTGACGCACAAATCTGGGACATCCTGGCGTACATCAAATCGACATGGCCGGATCAAAAACGTCAGGTACAGGCCGACCGAAGCTCCGCCGAACGTCAAAGTCAGGGGAATTGACGCCACCTCAATATTATCCCCACATTCTGCGTCGTCCCGGTTCTACTCATTGCTTAAGGTACAGGGTTTCGTAGTTGCTGGGAAGCTGGCGTTATCTTCAATCGGCGAATTCTTCTGGCAACCATAGGGTTGGGCCGCTCCATAAAAAACAGCGGAACGATTGTCTGGGCTGTCACGGCATACTTGTTTAAGTGCTACTCAAACAAACTGTTTTAAGTACTAAATCGCTGCCGATGCATTCACATCATAACCAGCACTGCGGATTGCTTCGGACAAAGCTCGCTCGCTTAGAAAACTATCCACGTCGACAGTGTGTGCGCCGAGGTCACACGACACCTTAGCTGTCGGATCGATCGCCATAATAGCCTTCTCGATTGCAGAGGTGCAGTGCCCACAGCTCATGTCTGGAACGTTCAATCTGGTCATGTTGATCTCCTTCAAATCACACTTGAGATAAGGCCTTCCCCCAAGGGAAGGTCAAGTGCTGCATTTAAATATTGCAGATCTATTGACCTTCCAGCAGGCGGAACCCTTATTTAAGTATCAAACAAAGACAGGAGTCGTCCGTGCCAGCCTCAAATATCCTTCGACTATCCGTGCAAAACATGTTCTGCGCCTCTTGTGTCGGACGGGTCGAGCGTGCGCTGACTGAGCTGCCGGGGGTCAGCGATGTGCGCGTAAATCTCGCCAGCGAGACGGTACAGGCGCAGATCGATGCGCCCGCGCGTATCTCCGAAACCATGGCAACGCTTGATGAAGCAGGTTATCCCGCACGTACTCAAAGTGTGCGGCTGAACGTGGCGTCAATGTCTTGCGCCTCTTGCGTGGGTCGCGTGGACAAGGCGCTGGCCGCTGTGCCGGGCGTGCTGGATGTGAACGTCAACCTCGCGTCCGAAACTGCAACGGTGACCTATCTGGACGGCGTTGTCGCACTCGCGGACTTGCTGAAAGCGGCGGAGGATGCAGGCTATCTCGCCGAACCTGCCCAAAACACAGCTCCCGAAGACCGCAGTATTCGCAAGGAAAATGAGGCGCGGGCGTTGGCCCGAAAAACAGCACTGGCTGCGGCGCTGGCCCTGCCGGTGTTTTTGCTGGACATGGGTGCGCATATTATCCCCGGCGTGCATGATCTGATCGGGCACACGATCGGTCATCAAAGCAGTTGGATGCTTCAGTTTGTCCTGACCACGGTCGTGTTGATCTGGCCGGGCCGGAGCTTCTACACTCAGGGTTTTCCAGCGCTCTTCAAGGGTGCGCCTGACATGAACAGCCTTGTCGCCGTCGGCACCTCGGCAGCATACCTTTATTCACTTGTTGCGCTGTTCGCCCCGGCCCTGCTGCCCGAAGCCTCGCGCGCTGTCTATTTCGAAGCCGCGGCGGTGATCGTCGTGCTGATCCTCTTGGGTCGGTGGATGGAGGCACGCGCCAAGGGCCGTACTGGGGCCGCGATCCAGAAACTTCTGGGGCTTCAGGCCCGCACAGCACGCGTCATGGTAGACGGCGAACCGCAAGATGTGGCAATCGAACGGATCCGCACAGGCGACATCCTTATCGTCCGTCCGGGCGAACGGATCGCCGTGGACGGTGAGGTAACTGACGGAAAAGCACATGTCGATGAAAGCATGATTACCGGCGAGCCCGTGCCAGTGGCAAAGGCGGCCGGCGACCCGGTTACTGGCGGCACAGTCAACGGCTCAGGCGCGTTCCAGTTCCAGGCGACCCGCGTCGGTGCTGACACAACGCTGGCACAAATCATTCGGATGGTCGAAGAAGCACAAGGGGCCAAACTGCCCATTCAGGGCATGGTGGACCGGATCACGCTGTGGTTCGTGCCTGCCGTCATGGCGCTGGCGCTGCTCACAGTGATCGTCTGGTTTCTGGTAGGGCCCTCGCCCGCGCTATCTTTTGCGCTGGTGGCTGGCGTATCCGTGCTGATCATCGCCTGTCCCTGCGCCATGGGCTTGGCAACGCCGACCTCGATAATGGTTGGAACGGGCCGTGCCGCCGAGATGGGCGTGCTGTTCCGCAAAGGAGACGCGTTGCAACAGTTGACGGACGTTGATGTCGTGGCGCTTGATAAGACCGGCACCGTCACCGAGGGCCGCCCCGAGTTGACCGATCTGATTTTGACCGAGGGGTTCGATAGGGCGGAGGTCTTGGCGCTGATCGCAGCAGTTGAAGCGCAATCTGAACACCCGGTCGCCGAGGCTATCGTAAGGGCGGCACATGCGGAAATCGTCACCCGGTATGACATAGAAAACTTCGAATCGATCACCGGGTACGGCGTCCGCGCAGATGTGGCCGGACGCGATGTTCTGGTCGGGGCCGACCGCCTGATGATACGCGAAGGGCTGGAAATCGGCACCTTGGCAGATGAGGAGCGACGTCTTGCAGAACTGGGACG
>JAPKCR010000354.1 GCA_026421135.1 Sulfitobacter sp.
CCAAGCGGTTCGAGCGAAACCGCGCCCACCTCGACATCATTCATTCCCTACAAATCCAACAACTTCGTGAGTTGCGCAGCAGCACGCAACACCAAGACACCAGTGTGCTTCTGCAATCAATGAATTGCATTTCGGCGGGGCTTGGCTGGACCGGATAATACAAGAGTGAGAACGAAAATGAACACATCTGACAGAACGCAATTTTTCCAACAGCCCTTAGCGGCGCGCGATCCCGAAATATTCGGTGCGATCACCAAGGAACTCGGCCGTCAACGCGACGAAATCGAACTTATTGCCTCTGAAAATATCGTTTCTGCGGCGGTGATGGAGGCCCAAGGGTCTGTCATGACCAATAAGTACGCCGAAGGGTATCCTGGGCGGCGGTATTACGGCGGGTGCGAGTATGTGGATATTGCTGAAAATCTCGCGATTGAACGGGCGTGTCAGTTGTTCGGGTGCGGCTTCGCCAACGTGCAGCCGAATTCCGGCAGTCAGGCCAACCAAGGGGTGTTTCAAGCGCTGTTGCAACCCGGCGACACGATCCTTGGGATGTCGCTTGATGCAGGGGGGCACCTAACGCATGGCGCGAAACCAAACCAGTCGGGGAAGTGGTTTAATGCTGTTCAATACGGGGTCGATCGCGACACCATGACCCTTGATTATAAAGCGCTTGCGGCGTTGGCTTTGGAACATAAACCCAAGATGATTATTGCAGGTGGATCTGCCATTCCGCGTATCCTTGATTTTGTAAGAATGCGCGAAATTTCTGATACAGTTGGCGCGTACCTCATGGTCGACATGGCGTATTTCGCAGGCCAAGTTGCTGCTGGCCTTTATCCATCACCATTCCCACACGCCCATGTTGCGACCACGACAACCCATAAAACGTTACGTGGCCCACGTGGCGGAATGATCGTGACGAACGATGAGGCTATTGCGAAAAAGGTGAATTCAGCGATTTTTCCGGGTATCCAAGGCGGACCTTTGATGCATGTGATTGCCGCGAAAGCCGTGGCATTCGCCGAAGCCCTACAACCCGATTTCAAAGACTACATGCGGCAGGTTGTGGCGAACGCGCAGGCCATGGCGGACCAGTTGCATAAAGGCGGCCTAGCTATAGTCACCGACGGCACGGACACGCACCTGCTGTTGGTTGATTTGCGACCCAAAGGGGTCAAAGGCAATGCCGCTGAAAAGGCTCTCGGACGCGCGCGTATCACTTGCAACAAGAATGGCATTCCATTTGATAGCGAGAAACCTACCATTACGTCAGGTGTCCGACTTGGAACACCGGCAGGGACGACACGTGGGTTCGGCGAACTCGAATTCAGACAAATTGCAGATTGGATCGTAGATGTTGTCGATGGTCTGTTGGCGAATGGCGAAGACGGGAATTCGGATATCGAGAACCGAGTAGCGGCTGATGTACAGGAATTGTGCCTAAGGTTTCCAATCTATTAAGCTCTACCAACTGGCTGCGGAATTTCGTGCTGAGTTTGGAGAATATCGCGGCTTCCCGTTAAGTCGACCAAGCACCTTATATTGAATGAGGGTGATTTGGGATTGCGTAATTTTAGCCCTATGAATGGCCGCTCTGGTGAAATCCGTTGCGGTGCCGATTATGCTCTGCTGCGCATGCGAAGGTTTTCTGCATGAGCATTCGCTGCACCAGCAAAAGGCGGCTTTGTCCGCAAAGCAGACGTCAGCTCACTACGCCCCAAACACCTGCCGTACATGATCTGCGTCGATATTATACGACATCTTCATCCGTAGTTCACCGTCCTTATCCAGCGGTGTCAGAGACACTTTCGAGACGTTCTTTCCTTGACGGCTGTCGTTGTAATCATTGTGACCGCGCAGAACCATGTCTTCGCCGGTCATGGTCACAGTGGGCATCCATTTCCAGAAACTGTTATGGCCAAAATTCATGACGCCGACTTTGGCGTTTGGATTGATCATAATCCCAAGTGCTGATGTCCAATATTGCCGTTGGATTTCCTCAACCGCGATACCTGTCGCACTGGGTTGCGCGATGAAGCCCGTGTTGAAATCAATCGCGACGCTGCGGTGTTCGCCGGCAAACCCCTTCAGGTTCAAACCTGCCTCGCGCAGACGCGCAACAAACCCGACCCCAATCGCATCATCATCATCAAGGCGGAACTGTAACGAGTGTTCACCGTCAAAACGGCGCACGGAATTGATCGCCTCTTTCATGGCTTCGCGGTGCTTGCGCGGTGGATGGCTTTGAATCACGACTTGGGGAATGTCCTCGACCAAGGCTTCAAGGCGCTGCCGGTGATGATCCGGCAGGCTGTCCCCGATCATAATCAGGAACGTGAAATCATCGTCCAGTTGACCGCGCAGGGAGGGCAGGGTGAAGCACTCGAAAAACCGGAACCGTTCTTCCAATCGGTCCTCGGCGTATAGAAACGCGATGCGGTCCTCCAGCGTCTCGTGTTCGACTTGGAAACCACCGATGGCGGGGTACGAGAAACGGCATAATCCGATCACTTGCATCTGCTGGTTCCTCGCTTGGGTTTTCGGTGTTGAACGTTTATGGGAAGCGGGCAGGGGGTATTGCAAGGGATATCGTCACCGACCTGTGCACCTACGCAATACCGACATAATACCGACGTTGGTTTGATTGGGGTTTGATTGCGGGTTTTGGGCCAGTTTGGCGCTGTTGACACACGCCGCGACTCCCCATATACGCCCGTTATCTCGGAGTGTGGGGAAACCCGCCATATCCGAAATCATGTCTGAAGTGGTCAAGATCCGCCTTAATGCTAGGTCGATCCTCTGAAAACCCACCGCAACGTTCACCTCGGTACGGGGACGTCGCGGTCTTTTTGCTTTGCAAGAGGGTTAGTCATGCGAATTTGAGCCGCAAGGGCATCTGCCTTTGTATAAGATGTGAGCTAAACGGGGAATAACCGCCAATGCCAACGATCCAACAGCTGATCCGTAAACCACGGCAGCCAAAGCGTAAAACTTCTAAGTCCCAGCACTTGGAAGCATGTCCGCAAAAACGTGGCGTATGTACGCGCGTTTACACAACAACACCTAAGAAACCGAACTCCGCGATGCGTAAGGTTGCCAAAGTGCGCCTAACGAACGGTTTCGAGGTCATCTCCTACATTCCAGGTGAGAGCCACAACCTTCAGGAACACTCTGTGGTTCTGATCCGCGGCGGTCGTGTAAAAGACCTTCCGGGTGTGCGTTACCACATTCTGCGCGGTGTTCTCGATACGCAAGGCGTAAAAGATCGTAAACAACGTCGTTCGAAATACGGCGCCAAGCGTCCTAAATAAGGAGATCAGCAGATGTCACGTCGTCACGCCGCTGAAAAACGCAAAATCCTACCGGACGCTAAGTTCGGTGATTTGATTTTGTCAAAATTCATGAACAACCTGATGGTCGATGGTAAGAAGTCTACCGCCGAGCGTATCGTATACAATGCGATGGAACGGGTTGAGACCAAGATTAAACGTGTACCACTCGAAGTGTTCCACGAAGCTCTCGAAAACATTCAACCATCCGTCGAGGTGCGTTCGCGCCGCGTCGGTGGTGCAACGTATCAGGTTCCAGTTGAAGTTCGTCCAGAACGTCGTCAGGCCCTAGCGATCCGTTGGTTGATCAAAGCTGCGCGTTCGCGCAACGAGAACACAATGGAAGAGCGCCTCGCAGGCGAACTGATGGACGCAGTACAGTCCCGCGGTACCGCTGTGAAACGTCGCGAAGACACACACAAAATGGCCGAAGCAAACAAAGCTTTCAGCCACTACCGCTGGTAAGAGGAGCGCACCAATATGGCACGCG
>JAPKCR010000355.1 GCA_026421135.1 Sulfitobacter sp.
GGCAAGACTATCGTAATCGGTCGCCTGACCCCACCGCTTTCGATGCTAAAGGCGTGTACGCCTACCATGCTGCGCTCCTCTTTCGTGGGTTTTCTCGCGGGTGTTTTGCCAGGTGCGGGGGCTTCACTAGGGTCGTTCCTATCATACTCGCTTGAGAAACGGATGGTCGACAAAGAAGGTACCTTCGGCAAAGGCGATCCACGTGGCGTCGCTGCCCCTGAGGCGGGCAATAATGCCGCTGCAGGCGGTGCGCTGGTCCCGATGCTGGCACTGGGTGTGCCGGGATCGGGAACTACGGCGGTGCTGCTCGCTGTGCTTCTATCGCTCAACATCACGCCGGGGCCGTTGTTGTTTTCCAACAATCCCGATGTGGTTTGGGGGCTGATTGCTGCGCTCTTCATCGCGAACTTCATGCTATTGGCGCTGAACATTCCTATGGTAAGTATCTTCACGCGGCTTTTGCTGGTGCCACCGCGTGTGTTGATGCCTGTGGTTGCAATGGTGTCGTTTGTTGGGATCTACGGCATTTCCGGTTCATCCTTCGATCTTTTGGTGATGATCGGATTTGGCTTGCTGGGCTGGGTGCTGCGTAAGTTCGACGTGCCGCTAGTGCCTATCATTCTGGGTACTCTGCTCGGCAACGCAATGGAGAACAACCTGCGCCGTGCCATCACCATCGACGACGGCAATTGGTGGACTCTCATCGACAGCCCGCTTGCAATCGGCCTTTGGGTCGTCGCAATTATCGGCTTCATCTTGCCGCTGTTCTTTGCCCGGAAGGTGAAATCCGGCATGCAACGCGGCGATGCCGAGGGTGCGACCAGAGACTAAAATATCAGCGCGCGTCCTGCGGTGCGCGCGCTGTCCTTTAAGATAGCTTTTATAACTAAATGTGTTCCCGCGCAGTTGCAGAATAGCCGCGCCGACGACAACTGGCTGGTTTGGGCGGTGACAAAGACTTGGGTGCGAGCATGGCGTTTCATGGTTTTTCGAAAGAACTTCAATGCTGCCTTTCGACCATGGCGTTAGGTCACATAGCTTTCCAGCACCTCCTCTTCGTCATCCAGAAAGGCTAATTGCTCGCTCTGCCCGCTTCAACCGAGTTTGCTCTTAACAGTGCCCCGTTTGCGTATCACGCAGCGTCTTTGATCTTATGTTCGGCCCTCCTTTTTCACCTGCTCTACTTTAGCTTGCTTGAATCGGGTATTCGGGACAGACTGAAACACCTTAACCAAGGAGGAAAAAATGCCCAAATATCTATTCGTATATCATGGCGGCGGAGCACCGAAGACACCGGAAGAAGGCGAAAAGGCCATGGCGGCCTGGGGTGCTTGGTACGCAGAAATGGGAGCCGCTACGGTCGATCCCGGAGCACCGGTCGGCCAATCACATACAGTGTCCAAGAATGGCCATGTAGAAAACGGTGGGTCCAATCCCGCCTCCGGTTATACGGTAATCACTGCGGAGAACTACGAAAAGGCCTGCGCCCATGCGGCCAAAAATCCGTTGGTAGTAGATGGCTCAGGCTCAGTCGAAATCGCAGAGATGATGGAAATGTAGAATTGAGCGCTGGGGGAATGACCGGAACGCAAGCGTTTGGTTTGGGAGGATGACGCTTAGGTCGTTATCCTACCCCGTCCAGCCGATGCGGCACGCAATTCGGAGGCCGGCCAAAAGTGCTGTGAGCGGGTCAGCCTCACTATAGAGCGATTTATACAATTAAAAGATTCCAAGACTAAGGCCCGCACCCATCGCAGCGCCGAGATTTCGACAAAGGGCCAACTGCTCTTCAGGAATGACCTTCTCGGCCAAGATTTCCTCCGGCGTCTGGGCATGGGTGCAGATGATCAGTGGAGGCTGAACCTCCTTAAGCCGCCAACCTTGTGCAATTCGAGCAGTTTGACGCGCTGCGTTTTGTCCATCCGAACCAGCGCAAACCATCTGCGCGTATGGGCTGCCCTCGATACGTCCAAGGACTGGATAATAACACCGATCATAAAAATCCTTCATCATGCCTGCTATCGCTGCAAGGTTCTCCGGCGCGCAAAAGATGTAACCGTCCGCTTGCAGGAGATCTTCGGGCCCCGCGTCTTTCGCGGTCTTCATAATTGTAGTTGTTTCGTCGCATGCCGATGAAAAGGCTGCTTCGGCCATCTGCCTACTGCCACCCGTCATGGAATGATAAACGATTAAGAGCTGCGTCATTATATGAAGTCCTACGGCCACAGGAGATAGAGAATACTCATGTTTTTCATGAAAGATAGCGTTATCCTTCCAGTCTAATTGCAAGCGGTCCGCGCAGGGGAGTGAGAATCTGGCCACGAATCTGCGGAAGAGGTGCTGTCAGACCAACGCGGACCAGTCTCTGTCTTTCAGCAACTTCAATCTGTCAGGCTGCGCAGAGACCACGCCAAGATGACCATCGCATTCCTCGATCAGCATACCCTCTGCTAACACATCCTTGAGACTGGCAAAGACAGCTATCGTTTCAATGCCAACGCCGAGAAAGCAAAACAGAACCGGAAGGAGACACCGGCATTGACCACATCATGACGAACAAAGCATAACAACTGAGCGGGTCAATTCTCGGTGTAATTACCGGGTCAGTTGTGAGTGACATTCATCAGTGAGAGGATCTCAAATGAACGGGGGCGGCGGATGAAGGCGAAATCTGACCCTGATCCAAGGCGCGAAATCGTCATGACCCATGGCGTTCTCAGCGCCAATCCAGAAGACCTGTTTAATCGCAGGGGCGCGCGCGCGGTGCGGGCTGTCCTGCGAGAAGCAATGCTAAGACTTTGGAGTGACGATGCGTTCGGGCTGGCGGGCAACGTTGCCTTTCGTTCGCTACTAGCGGTTTTTCCGTTCCTGATTTTCACGAGCGCGGTTACGGCTTTCATTGGCGACCGGTCAATGGCCAACAATCTCATCGATTTTCTGATTGCCATCGTGCCACCCCCGTTGATCGAACCGATCGTTTCGGAGGTCGAGCACGTGATGACCGTGCCAAGGGGCGGGATACTCAGCATCGGTATTCTGCTGACGATCTGGTTTGCGGTCGGCGGCGTCGACAGTGTACGTGTCGGGTTGAACCGCGCCTATGGACTCCGTGAAACCAGATCGACGTTCGTACTTCTCGGTGTCCAGATTGCCATGGTCGTCTTTGCCAGTTTGGCCCTTGTATTGGTAGGCTACCTTTTAGTGCTCGCGCCGCGCGCCGGGTCTTGGCTACATACGCTCATTCCGGGCTTTGATCCGGCATCGGTTTCTATCAGGCTGATCCGTTTTCCAGCGTCCGCAACCATCTTTATCGTGGTGCTTTTCGCGGCGCATATCTTGCTGCCCGCGCGCCGTACCATTTTCTCCAACCTTTGGCCGGGTGTTATCTTCACCGCAGTCGCATGGACGCTCCTCGCGGCTGCTTTCTCATATTACGTTGAGAGTTTTGGCACATACGCCAGCTACTACGCCGGCATGGCCGGTATCATCGCCGCCCTCTATTTCATGTATCTCGCAGCACTCCTCCTGATCTTTGGAGGGGAGCTCAATCGAGCGCTTCGGATCAGGCGTCTTGCACGCATTTTGAACAATTAGGCGTTCGACTACAGCCGCTTATCGTGGCTTTGTTGCACGGGTTCAGCTGGGGTTGTCAGACGAATGCGAACCAGTCTCAGTTCTCCAGCAACCTAGTCTGTCAAGCTGCAAAGAGGCCGCGCCACTCGGCAAGAGCGGCGGCACGGTTCAGCTTGAAATCTGATTGGCTGTAGAGCAAGCAAAGCGTCAACAAATCTAGGGGCACCTCACTTTTGGGG
>JAPKCR010000356.1 GCA_026421135.1 Sulfitobacter sp.
GCAACAAACGCAGCGACTGCAAAAAACAGGCCAAGCAGCACAAAGCCCACAGCAACACCAATGAGTACATCGGTGATCGCCTCGTTTCGTTCTGTCATCGGGGTCGCGACAATCACGGTGGTTTGCGCGCCATCAGGCGCGGTGACGGCCGCGATGCGGTGCCCTTGGGCGGTGATCAAACCGTCGCCGAATTCAGCAGACAAAACCGTGGTGTCGGCTTCTTGGGAGTCGACGATGGTTCGGCCTTGTGCATCAATAAAACGGTAGGTCGTGCGCTCATCAGGTCCAAGTGTTGCGTTTTCAACCGCCAGCAACGCCGTCAAATCGAGAGTGGGGGCCGTTGCGTTCGCGCGTTGCGAAGCCTCGAATAGATCCAGAAGCAAATGCGCTTTGCTGGTCAGGGCAAAGTCCTGCAATTCGTCATATTCTTGCTTTACAAGATTGAAGACGATCAACAATCCCACAATGCCAGCAGCCACGCCGGGCAACAGCAGTGATTTGAGCATCGATTTAAGCAGGCTGTGGCGCGGCGTTGTCATGCCTGCAGCGTATAGCCGATGCCACGGTGCGTGACGATAAGGTCTTTGCCGAGTTTGCTGCGCAACCGGCTGATATGTGCCTCAAGGGCGTTGCTTTCCACTTCGGACCCAAAGGCGTAAATCGCGGCCTCAAGACTTTCCTTGGGCACGATTTTCGACCTTCTACGCAGCAGCACCTCTAACACGCCCCATTCCTTGGCCGTTAGCCGGACGGATTGCCCGTCGCGCAACACACTGTGATCGGACATACAGATGCTCAGATCGCGAACGACAACGGTTTGGGTCAACTGGTCAGCGCTGCGACGGCATACGGTTTGAATGCGCGCTTTGACCTCATCCAGATCAAAGGGTTTGATCACATAATCATCTGCACCTCTGTTCAAGCCGTCAATTCGGTCTGTGACCTTGTCTCTTGCGGTCAAAATGATGATCGGTGTGCTTATGTGCATGGCGCGTATTTTGCTTAGAAATACAAGTCCGTCGCCGTCCGGTAACTGAAGATCTAGCAGCACAACGTCATATTCCAACGCACGTATCGCGCTTTCCGCCTCGTCAAGGGTCGCGAACCATTCGACAATATGATGGTCCGCTTCAAGATGTTCACGAAGCGGGCGGGCCAAAGCGGCTTCGTCTTCGATCAAGAGAATGCGCATAGACGTCCTGTAAAGCGTTGAAGTGTTTCCGGGTAGCCATTCGAACCTATGGCAGTGGGGCAGGGGGACTGGGCGGCGGTGTCCTGTAAACCCATGGTGGCAGATTTGCAGGCTTCATCGATCAGGGCAACCGAAATGGCTTGGGACATCCTCATCGTTGATCTTTCAGTTCACAACAACAAAGCGGTAAATCACCGTGCCAATGAAAACGCCATTTGCGCACAGCAAGCACATCGTCGCGAGCGACCCCAGATCTTTTGCGTCTCGGGCGAACTCCGCCCAGTCAGGGGCCAGATGGTCGACAATACATTCAATGGCTGTGTTTAGGGCTTCGGTTGCAACAAGGCAGAAGAACAGGGTAAAGAGGATACTATACTCAACATAGCTCGCCCCCATCAGGGCGAAGGCCGTCATGCAGACGGCAAGCGCCAGTACGATATGCCGGAACGCTGTCTCTTGCCACAATCTACGCAGGCCACCGATGGAATACGCGCCTGCGGCAAACACATGGGCAATACCTGTGATACGGTCAGGTTTCGGACGGCGGGCTGTGGAGTATGTCTTCAATTTTGTGCTACCTTTTGTGCTACCTTTTGTGCTGCCTTGCATGTCGCAAAAATGTCCAAGGCCGGATCGCGTTCACGGGTGTTGATATCAAGCATGCCAAGCAACGAGTGAAACAAATTGTCGTGCGAAAGGATCGTGTTGTCTTTGTTGGCAAGACAACTTTGGTCAATTTCAAACTTGTCTTTGAACGCCTCTGACATCCACAAGATCATCGGCACCTTAGTCTGCTGATCTGGTGCCATGAAATAGGGCGACCCATGCAGGTAAAGCCCCCCTTCACCCAGTGATTCACCGTGATCCGAAACATAGAGAAGGGCGGTGGTCAGTTGGTCCTGCGCTTGCAAAAACTCTATGGTCTGGGCCAGAACTTCGTCCGTATAGGCGATCGTATTGTCATAGGAATTTGTGATCTCTTCTGCCGAGCAATTCTTGAATTCGGCTGTTCGGCATGCGGGCTTAAAGCGTTCGAATTCTTCTGGATAGCGCAGATAATAAGTGGGGCCATGACTTCCGATCTGGTGCAGGACCAGAACGGTGTCTTGGGTAATCGTCTTCGCGTAGTCCTTGAGGGCCTGCATGAATATCCCGTCGTTACATTCGCCTGCAGCGCAGAACTCCTTGTTATCTGTATGGATCAAGGAACGGCTTGGGATGCGATCAGCAAGGTTCTTGTGGCCGGTGTTGTTGTCCCACCATTCCACATGAAGCCCCGCATGCGTCAGCACGTCCAGCACGTTTTCATGCGTCAGCCCCTTTTCATATGAATAGGTGTCGTGGGTAAAACGCGAGAACATGCAAGGCAGGGATACAGCGGTGGCAGTCCCGCACGAGTGTACATTGTCAAAGCTAATCACGGGCAGTTTTGCCAACCTTGGATTGGTGTCCTTGTCATAGCCATTCAAGCTAAAATTGTGGCTACGCGCTGTTTCGCCCGCAACGACAATGGTCAGCAAGGGTTTGCGATCTTTAACATATGACGCGCCTAGTCTGGCGTCCTCTCCGATTGCGGTGACCGGTACATTTGCGGAACGCGATATCATCTTTGCATAGCGTATCGCGCCGACCAGCGGCGCACCGGGTTGAAAGCTACTCATGAAATCTTTTCGCTCGCGCAGGATGGAGGAATACGATTTCAGGTCCGACATCAGCAGTCCTGCTGCCAATACTAGGCTCAATGCAAAGGTAAGGACGGGCAGCCCGACTGTCTTGAGCATGCTTTGGGGTTTCAATCGGAAAGACATGATCACACCGGCTGGCAAAATGCCAAAGACCAGCACATGGGTAACAAAGCCAAGGGTGATCAGATGCTTGGATTCAGTCAGCGTCGTGACCATCACGTTCTGGATCATATCCCGGTCCACAACAACGCCGAGACTGTCCATATAATAAGACGTGACCGCGCTGAGAGCGACGATGAAAGCAAGAAACGGTTTTACCAGCCACGGGAAACCGAAAAGGCTGAATGCCGCAAGCGCCAAGAGAAAGACGGCCGCGACAAAGCCGACAAAAGATATCGGATGCCCCGAGAAGATGTCTGAGCCGATAGACCAGAAAGTGTCATTGTAGGTACAGAATGCGAAAACAAGGGTCAGTGCGATCAAGGTGATCGGAGAGACAGTCAAGGCGTGCCGCACAGATGAAAAGCGTGTGCGAAAGGAAGAAAAAGAAGCCACCAAAGGAATCCTGCGCTGTTATTTCAGCGCTATTGATCACCCCAACCTTACGCGAAGCTTACGGGCCTAGCTGTGCGCAGTTGGGAGGCGTCAGTTGCGACGTTCACGAAGGTGGCTGTTTTGGACCCGACTTTTAGCGAGCACGCCGAGGCCCTGCGGCCTGCTGGCCGGCGGATTGAAGAGGTTGCGACATATAGGGGGCGCAATGGGCGCTAAGCTTGCCATGATGGTAAGCCTCAATACTTCGCGTGTCAGACTTTGTGCAGCTATCTATGGCATTTGCGCCATAATCAAATTTTTACACGTTGTTGTAAGGCTCTGATGAAGTGTCAGGAATCTCGCCAGTTTCGAAAAATATTTCCGCATGTAAAAAACAGC
>JAPKCR010000357.1 GCA_026421135.1 Sulfitobacter sp.
CCGCCGCCCACTAAAGGCGTCACGCACCTGAGCAGGGGTCTCAACCTCTTGGCCGTTGACGCCTAGAATAACATCGCCGGGGCGCAGACCAACCTGCAGACCAAAAGGGCCGACATCCGTCACTGCAACGCCTTCCACTTCAAGCGAAAGGTTCAGCTCTGACAGGACAGCTGGGTTGATCCGCGACAATTCCAGACCAGGCAGCAGTTCCCGATCACCCAAGATAATAGTATCGCGCGAAGGATCTTCTGGTGCCTCAATCAGGGACACCAGAAGATCTGTCTTCTCCCGCTCCCTCAGCCGCGTAATCACGGCCTTCTTGCCCAATCCAGCGACGCTCATCCGGTAAATCATCTCGGCAGGGGAATGCACATCCTGACCGTCAACTGCGATAATCACATCACCAACCCGAAATCCGGCAGCCAAAAAGGGACTAACCGGATGCAGCCCAGACAAGATAATGCCGCCGGGCCTGTCCAACCCCAAAGGTGCGGCCATATCCGCATCTACTGCTTGCCCGCTAAGGCCTGCCCAAGGGCGCGAAAACCGCGTCGACCCGCTGCGTGCCTGATCCACAAACGCAGCAATCAGATTGGCGGGGATGGCAAAGCCGATCCCGTTTGACCCACCTGAGCTGGTCAGGATTGACGTGTTGATGCCGATCAGATCACCCTGCATATCAATCAATGCACCACCGGAGTTTCCCGGATTAATCGGCGCATCAGTCTGAATGAAATATCCCTGTCCGCCACCGTTCATACCGCCCGATCGCGCAAGACCCGATACGATGCCGCTGCTGACAGTCTGACCCACACCGAATGGGTTCCCAATCGCCAAAGCCAGCTCGCCAACCTCTACCTCGTCACTGTCGCGCAAGGACAAAAATGGCAAGCCTGCCACATCATCAATCTTGAGAATCGCAAGGTCGCTATCCGCATCGCTGAGTACGACACGTGCCGAAAATTCGCGTCGGTCAGCAAGGACAATGCGTATGTCCGTCGCCATGCCGACCACGTGATAGTTCGACACTACAATCCCGTCCTCAGACAAAATCACACCCGACCCAAGTGAATTTTGAACCCGTGGACGGCCTGCATCAGGGCTTTGGAAAAATCGCTCGAAAAACGGATCGGATTGGAGTGGTGTACGACTGCTCTGCACGATGGTGCGCGCATAGATGTTCACAACAGCTGGCGTGGCCTCTTTAACCAATGGCGCAAAGCTGAGCTGAATTTGAACCGCAGAGGTCGGCACAGTCTGGGCATGTACGGGCAACGAAATCAGGGCGAGCAGGATCAGTAAATATTTCATACCTAAGATATGCGCAGCCGAGGGGCCTTTCGCAACACCCATATTCCAAATGGAAGAAAATCCTCGCCGCAGGCATAAATGCAAAAAGCCCCCGCACAAGCAGGGGCCTTTAGATATTCTAGAAAGCAATTGGCTTTAGTCTTCGGCAACTTCGTATGCTGCAACGCGGGCTTTGTCGCCTGCGCCCTTCGCGTCGCGGTCGCGATCTACGAATTCGATGATTGCCATCGGTGCCATGTCGCCATAGCGGAAGCCCGCTTTCAGGACGCGAACATAGCCGCCCTGACGATCTTTGTAGCGTGGTCCAAGAATGTCGAACAATTTTGCGACATACTGGTCTTGCTTCAGCTTGCTTGCTGCCTGACGGCGCGCGTGCAGATCGCCGCGCTTGGCAAGCGTGATCATTTTTTCAATGATCGGCTTCAATTCTTTTGCTTTTGGCAAAGTTGTTTTGATTTGCTCATGTTCAATGAGCGAGCCTGCCATGTTCGAGAACAACGCTTTGCGGTGTTCATGAGTACGGTTCAGGCGGCGGTAACCACGTGCGTGACGCATTTTCTAGTCTCCAACGATATGCCCTCTACGGGCGGTTTTACTTTGTCCGGCTGGCGTGCGTAGCGCCAACTCTCCTTGGGGCCCTCTTGGCCCAGTCTTGCATGTGGTGGGGATCACTCCCCACCGCATGAATTCTTAGAACGAATCCTCGAACTTCTTGGCAAGGTCTTCGATGTTGTCCGGTGGCCAGTCCTCGACGTCCATACCAAGGTGCAGACCCATACCCGACAACACTTCCTTGATTTCGTTCAAGGACTTGCGACCAAAGTTTGGCGTGCGCAGCATTTCGGCTTCGGTCTTTTGGATCAGATCGCCAATATACACTATATTGTCGTTCTTCAAGCAGTTCGCGGAACGAACAGACAGTTCCAACTCGTCTACTTTCTTAAGAAGCAGCGGGTTGAATTCCAGACCGTCATCATCATCTTGACGCGACGCAGATTCAGGCTCGTCAAAGTTGACGAAGATACCCAACTGGTCTTGCAGAATACGCGCAGCAAATGCAACCGCATCGTCTGGCGTGATGGAACCGTCGGTTTCAACCTTCATCGTCAGCTTGTCATAGTCCAGCACCTGACCTTCGCGGGTCGGCTGCACGTCATAGGACACTTTTTTCACTGGCGAATAGATCGCATCGATCGGGATCAACCCGATTGGTGCATCTTCCGGCTTGTTCTTGTCGGCCGCAACATAGCCCTTGCCCGTGTTTACGGTCAGTTCCATGTACACGTCAGCGCCGTCATCCAAGTGGCAGATTACGTGATCGCGGTTCAGGATCTCGATCCCGGCGCTTTCAGAAATGTCGCCAGCAGTAACAACGCCAGGGCCCTTTGCAGAGATCGACAAGCGCTTTGGCCCTTCGACTTCCATACGCAAGGAAACACCCTTGAGGTTCAAAACGATGTCGGTAACGTCTTCACGCACACCAGAAACACTGGAGAACTCGTGCAAAACATTGTCAATTTGTACAGATGTAATGGCAGCGCCTTGCAGCGATGACATCAAAACGCGGCGCAGCGCGTTACCCATTGTCAAACCAAAACCACGCTCAAGCGGTTCTGCGATCACAGTCGCCTGACGTGCTGGGTCATTGCCCGGCTTCACGTCCAGCTGCTGTGGTTTGATCAATTCGGCCCAATTTTTGTGGATCATACGTCCCTCCATTCTTGTCTCTTGCCCCATGTCCAAACGGCGAAGAAACTCCCGAGGTTTCAGAAAAGCAGAACGGGGCCGCACGCAATGGCGCGACCCCATAAATAATTTGTGTCCTTAGACGCGGCGGCGTTTTGGTGGACGGCAACCGTTGTGGGCCATTGGTGTCACGTCACGGATAGATGTGAAGTTGAAACCTGCAGCGGCCAATGCGCGCAATGCGCTTTCACGACCGGAACCTGGGCCTTGCACTTCAACTTCAAGCGTTTTCACGCCGTGGTCTTGTGCTTTTTTGCCCACATCTTCTGCTGCCATCTGGGCTGCGTAAGGTGTCGATTTACGCGACCCTTTGAAACCCATTGTGCCTGCCGAGGACCATGCAATTGCATTGCCCTGAACGTCAGAGATCAAAATCTTTGTGTTGTTGAAGCTGGAATTAACATGCGCCACACCTGCGGCGATGTTCTTGGAAACCTTACGCTTCGTCTTTGTCTTTTCGCGTGCCATTGATCAGACCCTCCCTTACTTCTTCTTGCCGGCAATGGCCTTAGCGGGGCCTTTGCGGGTACGAGCGTTGGTGTGGGTGCGCTGACCACGAACCGGCAGATTACGACGGTGACGCAGGCCACGGTAGCAACCAAGGTCCATCAGACGCTTGATGTTCATCTGTGTCTCGCGACGCAGGTCGCCTTCAACAGAGAAGTTTTCGTCGATGTATTCGCGGATCTTCAGGATTTCAGCATCCGAAAGTTCGTTGATACGACGGGTGGTGTCGACACCAACCGCTTCGC
>JAPKCR010000358.1 GCA_026421135.1 Sulfitobacter sp.
TGGTTGGCTAAGCTTACCTGCATCTAGCATGCTCTGAGAGGGTCGCAGGAAACTGCGGCCCTTTTTTATTTACTGCGCAGGGTAGGGTGGTGCGATGAAAGCCGTCCTTCGGTCGAACTATACGCGGCACCCTTTCCGTCAAGGTGATCTCTCAGCAGTGCCACATTGCGCGTGTTCGCCTTCCAGCCGATGTCGAACAGATCACCAATCAAGGGGATCGTGCCGATCAACATGTCGATGGCCACATTCGCGCCCATTCGCCCCAGAACCGAATTATCGGCCCCCAGACGGTGCGCCTCCTTGATGATATAGCCAGCCGGAGCCAGAGCGAGAGCATCGCCAACGCCCGGAACCAAACCAAGAATTGAATCCCATCCCAAGCGGACCCCGATCAAAGGAATCCGAAACGCGTTATCCATACGGCGCGCAAGGCGGTGCAGGCGATCTAGATCCTGTTGGGATATTTTCTTGTCGGGCATGTCAAATCCTTGCGCGGAGTGTTCATCCACTCAACGCCGCTGATGCGGTTCTGTTCCTAGGATTCGAGCGTTCGAATGCCGATTTGGTCCATCAGACGTTCAAATTCGGCATCAACTGGGTCGAATGCGCGGGCCTTCATTGCGTCGAATTTTACGCGAAGGGCTTTTTTCTCTGCACCTTTGCAGTCATTCCAAGGGCGGCCCTGCAGCCCCATTACCAAAACATAATAACCGATGAAATGGGGACGATGTCCGGAACGCAGCAACATTTCATAGGCTGCATCGGCCCCCAGATCGCGCAATTGTTCGGCAGTGTGAATACCAACCTTGGCAAAGCTTTCCTGAAATGCAGGACCAAGGTTGCGAATAGAGGAGACGGGTTCAGACATAGCGCGCAATTTAGCGCGATAGCCGCCCCCTGTCACGATCAGATGCTGGCGTAATCCGTAAAAAAGGGTGCCGGTGTCTGCGGCGGTGCCGGTTTCGCCGGTGGGGGTGCGGCACGAACGGGGGTGGGTATGCTCTGGGCCATTGGACTGCTCCATTCTGAATGCGAGATCAAATCTTGCGGGCCCGATAACCCTGTCGGTTCAATCTGTCCATCCCAAGGTGCATCTGTGACGATACTGGGGCCTGATTTGCTGGAAAATAGGCTGAATGCCGCCCGCGAAGCCATGCAAAAACTGCATATCGCCTATGGTTTGCACCTTTGAGGGGGCAGGCACATATGAAGGTCACGGGCAATGAAGCCCAGGAACGGAAAGTTGAAAATGACTAACAACGTTACATATCGCACCGCCACTCCGGTCGAAGTTAACCGGATCCTTGCACGGGCCCAAGCCGAACGCAGCGCGTTCATCGCGGCCTTTGCAGCAAGAACATCCGCCAAACTGCGCGGCTTGTTTGCCAAAGCACCACGCGGGTCAGTACCTGCGTAACAACTGCAACCGATCCCGATCCTCCCTGACGGATCTGATGCAAAACCAACCCGATTGCGGTGGATAGGCCACCGCAAAACCGTAGAAGAGAAAAGAAAACATGAGCTATATTACAACAACATCCGCACCAAGCTTTGACGTAGCAGCAAAAATGCACAGCCTGATCGAAGGCTTTCGCGCAAACCGCGCATATAAACGTGCCGTACGCCAAACGTTTGATGAACTGTCCGCGATGAATGACCGCGATCTGGCCGATATCGGCATTGCCCGCGGCGAAATTCGCAACATTGCCGCACAGGCATCCGTTCTGCGCTAATCCGCGATCAGAACACCCTATAGATTTCACCGCCGCATAGCCTCCGCTATGCGGCGGTTTCATATTCTAAGGGGTGCGATTTCGGGTCGCTGTCGGGTTTATACCTGTGCTAAACCCAAACGGCGCTAAATGCCTGCTGGTTGATCGTGCCAGACAGCACAAATTGCGGAATATGAGGGATGGAATGACAATCAAAACGGCAATCATCGGTTTGGGCATTATGGGTCAGCGCATGCTGGAACATATGCTTTTGCATCCTGCGTATTCGGTCGTTGCAATCTGGGACCCCAGCGATGATGCATGTCGCGCAGCAACAGCAATTGCCCCCAATGTGACTGTGACCGCCACCGCAGAAGACGCGATTGCCGCCGCCGATCTAATCTATCTTGCTTGTCCGCCAGTCCCGCGCAAAGCCTATGCATTGGCTGCCGCGGCAGCCGGAAAAGCCGTTTTTCTGGAAAAGCCGCTGGGTATCAACGTCGAGGAAAGCCGCGATCTGGTTGCACAAATTGCTGCTTCGGGCGTGCTAGCCGC
Source organism: Sulfitobacter sp. (assembly GCA_026421135.1). Lineage (GTDB taxonomy): Bacteria > Pseudomonadota > Alphaproteobacteria > Rhodobacterales > Rhodobacteraceae > Sulfitobacter. The sequence continues at coordinate 2,268 of JAPKCR010000358.1, forward strand.
CGTGAATTTCACCCAAGCCGCCGGTGCCGCACTGACCGACGTACACGCTGCCGCCAGTGCGGGGGAGCTTGGTGAACTCGCTGGTGCAGATATCGTCGTGACCTATGCCGCGTGGCCCCGCGCATGGCAGCAAGCCGCGGATTGGCTGCGCTTTCGTGCAGAGGGGGGCATGACCCGGGAAGTCATCTCGCATTTTCTATTCTTTTCCGAACGCATTCTGGGGCCGCTTGAATTGGTCTGGGCGCAGCCCGATTATCCGGAAGACAGGGATCTATGTGAAACCCACGTAGCGGCCCGGCTCGTCTCGGCCAGCGGTGCGCCCGTGACGATCATGGGCAGTGTCGGGGGCGCGCAGCCCGACCGTCAGGAATTAACCATCAAAGGCACCAAAGCCAGCAGAAGGATTTCCGAATTCTACCGCGATGCAGTGTCGACGGGTGGGGATTTCGCGCCCGTGGTTGACGACTATGCCGATCCACGCGCCACCAGTCTGCGCGCACAGTTGGACGATCTGGTTTTGCTGATAAACGGACAACCCAACCGGTTGGCCACCTTGCCAGAGGCATTGCGCGTTCAAATCCTGATCGAAGCCATTCTAGCAGGCAAACCCGCCCCGGCTGGATAAATCTGCGCAAGATGACGCACCGGCGTTGTAGACAATGAAAGGGCAGGCGGCTAACGCAGGGCCGAACTTTCGCAAGAGATGCTCATGACAGATGTTAATTTTCCCAGCGTAAACCCGATGCACCGGCGTGCCGATATGGCCGTGCACGTCTTTGGGCTGTTGCTGATCCTTTTTGCAGGCACTGCGTTGATTGCCAAAGCATCGGCGCAGTTGGCGACCCCGCAGGTCATTGCCGTTCTAGTCTATGTCCTGTGCGCCCTGGTGTCGAACCTGGCTTCATGGGCCTATCATTTCCTTCCAATGCATGCGCTTCGCACAAAGTTGCGACGCATAGATCACGCGGCGATCTATCCTAGCATTGCGGGCACGTTCACGCCGTTTTTTGTGAACGCAGGAACCCCGTGGACGATCTTTCTACTCTGTCTCAGTTGGGCCCTAAGTGCCGTGGCCATCTGGAATAAGGTCACCAATCCTGAAGTCAAATCAAGGTGGTCAACAGCGTCATACCTTGCCCTTGGTGCAATTGGGCTGTGCGCCTTGCCAGACCTAACAACGGTGCCGTGGGTCACAGTTTGGTGTGTATTGGCGGGTGCTTTTTCCTATGTTGTGGGTACGGCTTTCTATGCGCGCAAATCGATGCCGCTGCGCTATGCAATTTGGCATATTTTCGTGAATATTGGCGGCATTTTGATGTTCATCGGCATCTGGTTTGCCTACTTTATTCCCGCATAAACGCCAAAATTGGTCTTGGCGCACCACAGTCCGCATTTTTGACGTGATCGGTAAAGGAACACTGCGATTCCATACTAAACCCTACATTTCAGCCACATTTGAATTGAATTGCCGACTTTGCGGATTGGTTACTGTGCACGGGCAGAATTATTGTTTCGCGTATGAAACTTTGGTTCGCT
>JAPKCR010000359.1 GCA_026421135.1 Sulfitobacter sp.
ATTCGGGCGAACCAGAACTGGGGCAACCGTGACTATTACCCCCGCGTCGGTCCCGATGTGGATGCCGCCGAGGTTCTAGAGGCCTTCATCGGACAGTTCTATGACACCCGCGAGCCGCCGCGTCAGCTGATCTTGTCAAACGAGGTCGAGAACATGGATCTGATGGCGGACGCCCTGTCAGGCAAGTTAGGCCGCAAGGTCGAACTGCTTGTTCCCCAACGCGGCGAAAAGGCGGAGCTGGTGGACGGTGCCTTGCGCAATGCCCGCGAATCCTTAGCGCGCAAGATGGCTGAAACGGCAACGCAGACGAACCTGTTGAAAGGTCTGGCCGACGCCTTTGAACTGGACGGGCCACCGCAACGGATCGAGGTCTATGACAACTCGCATATCCAAGGCACGAATGCCGTCGGCGGCATGATTGTTGCCGGTCCCGACGGGATGATGAAAAATCAATATCGCAAATTCAACATCCGTGGCGAAGACCTGACGCCGGGCGACGACTTTGGCATGATGAAAGAGGTGCTGACCCGGCGGTTCAAACGGCTCCTGAAAGAAGACCCAGATCGCAAGCTGGGAATGTGGCCCGAACTGCTGCTGATTGATGGTGGTGCAGGGCAGGTAAGTGCGGTTGCTTCAATCATGCGCGAATACGGCGTCGAAGACATACCGATGGTAGGGGTTGCCAAGGGCATTGACCGCGATGCGGGCAAGGAAGAATTCCACCGCGTCGGCAAACGCACCATGGCGCTGCGGCACAATGATCCCGTCCTGTATTTTATTCAACGCCTGCGCGACGAAGCGCACCGCTTTGCCATTGGCACGCACCGGGCCAAAAGGGCCAAGGCAGTGGGGGCCACGCCACTGGATGAGGTGCCAGGCGTTGGGGCTTCACGCAAACGGGCGTTGTTGGCGCATTTCGGATCGGCCAAGGCGGTGGGCCGCGCGAATTTGAGCGATTTGCTGGCCGTAGATGGAGTGTCGCGGGCCTTGGCAGAGCGAATTTATGCGTTTTTTCATGAACGGGGCTGACCAGTCAGTCACAGGTTTTACCGTTTCTGTGCTCGAACGCTCCGCGGGGAGTTTATTTTGGCAAAATGAATGCGATATCTTGGTGCTTTCCCCCCGTTGGTTCGCGCTGTAGAGTGCGGAAATGAAGTGGAATATTCCTAATACGCTGACGTTATTACGTCTGATCGCGGCACCCGGTATCGCTGTGCTGTTTTTGTTTCTGTCTCGGCCTTATGCCGACGCGTTTGCGATGCTGCTGTTCATCTCTGCGGCGGTGACAGACTGGTTTGATGGCTATCTGGCCCGCGCGTGGAAGCAGGAAACCAAGCTGGGTGCCATGTTGGACCCGATCGCAGATAAGGCAATGGTGGTGGTTGCATTAATGGTGATCGTTGCGTTCTCAAGCTGGTCCCCATGGTTGGTTTTGCCGGCCACAGTGATCTTGTTTCGCGAAGTTTTCGTTTCGGGGCTGCGGGAATTTTTGGGTGATGTTTCAGGAACGCTAAAGGTCACCAAACTTGCCAAGTGGAAAACCACTGCTCAGATGGTCGCGATTGCGGTTCTGTTCAGCCAAGGTGTCTTTGAGCATTACTTTGGGATATCCGAAATTGGGGTCGATATCGTTTCTGGCGAAGTGACCGGCATTGGGCTTGAACATGAGTTGACCGGCGTCGATCTGGATCTTGAGATTTGGGCCGGTTTTGTCGGGCTTGTGCTGTTGTGGATCGCAGCCGCGCTGACCGCCATCACCGGGATTGACTATCTGCGCAAAGCTTTACCGCATTTGAAGGAGCCCAGCTAATGGACATTCTTTATTTTGCCTGGGTGCGTGAACGTATCGGGGTGCCACGTGAGCACATCGAGACAACGGCATCGACCGTTGCGGATCTGGTTGCAGAATTACGCGCGCGCGAAGAGCGCTATGACATCGCGTTTTCGGACCTAAGCAGCCTTCGCGTGGCCGTAGATCAAGAGCTTGCTGACTTTGATGCGCCTTTGGCCGGTGTGCGCGAGGTCGCGTTTTTCCCGCCTATGACCGGAGGCTGATATGCATATATCAGTCCAGCAAGAGGCTTTTGATCTAGGTGCCATTTCGGCTGAATTCGCACGTGGCCACAAGGATATGGGCGCAATCGTGACGTTTACCGGCATCGTGCGCGATGTTCCTGATGACCCGTTGGAAGCGATGGAAATCGAGCATTACCCCGGCATGACGGAAACGGCGCTGCGGAGTATGGCCGAGCAAGCGATTGCTCGTTTTTCATTGGGCGACGCACTGGTCATACACCGGTATGGCACGTTGGTGCCGGGTGAGATGATCATGATGGTCGCGACGGCAGCCCGGCACCGCAAGGATGCGTTTGATGCGGCTGAATTCTTGATGGATTACCTGAAATCCCGTGCGCCATTCTGGAAGCGTGAAATCACCAAAAATGGTGCAGAATGGGTTGCTTCCAAAGACGAGGATGAAGACGCGCTGGCTCGCTGGTAAAAACTTAGCTGGCTTGTTCGCGTTCGATGTAGGCGCGCATTTCTTCGGCTTCATGGCGTGCATCGCGCAATCCGTCCATCGCTGCACGTAATTCCGCCTCGGTCTGGCTAAGCTGGTTAGTCAGCTCTGCCTCGCGCTGTTGCAGATAGGTGATTGCCTGATCGCGGGTTTCTTCGGCTTCGTGCAGTTCCTGACTCATCCGGTCAAGCTGTGCGACGTCGTCGGCGGCGACCCGTGTAAAGCGGTGCAGAAGCCAATTGGCAAACCACCCCATGCAAAAGGCGACGAACAGGATGATCGCAGTTGCGATAACAAATTCGGTTCTGCTCATATCATTCGTCTTCCTGTGTGGTCGTAGATGTGCCGGCCTCTGTATCGCCTGTATCTTCAGTATTTTCCAGCGCTGTTTCGTCAGATTCGGGACGGATCAGGCGGAACTCAATGCGCCGGTTGGCTTCGCGGCCGTCCTCGGTCTCGTTAGAGGCGACCGGGCTTTCTTCACCAAAGCCTTTGGCGACGAAGGATGCGGTCAACACCCGGCGGGCGCGCAATTCGTTTAGAACCGATTGGGCGCGGGACTGGCTAAGGGCCAGATTCATTTCTTCGCGACCCTGGCTATCGGTATAGCCTTGGACTTCGAGGGCAATATCGCCGCATTTTTGCAGGATTTCGGCGATCTTGTCCATCGTTCCAAGGGCTGAGGAATCGATGGTGGCGCTGCCGGGCTCGAAGTTGATTTTGCCTTCGGCGACAACGTCCCCAATTTGCGCTTCGCATTCTTCGGGGGTGGGAAGGCCCAGTACGGGATCAAGCTGCTTTTGGTATACGACTGCGACGTCGTAATCCTGACCTTCGCCCAGCTTGCCAGCCAACAAAGTCGCGATTTGTGAACCGGCATCGGGGTTGCCGGTATTGCCTTTGACGCTGATTGAATCCGGTGTGACAACTACTGAGCCATTCGAGAGTTTGGACAGGGCGTCAAGCCCTGACAGCACGCGCGTCGGCCAATCGTTGGGCAAGTCATCGACGATCCGTGCGGCCGTATACACTTTGTCAGATCCAAAACTGGCCTTAGCATAGCTGTCCGCCAGTTCGCGCAGCGCCTCGTCGCTGAGGCGACCGCGCAGTTGCACATCGCCTTTGGGCGAAAGGGTTGCCACAAATTCTGGCGGCCCCGCATTTGGGTCGGACGCAACAGGTAGTTTGGTTGTCAGGGCAAAGACGTCCGGCAACGATGTCTCAAGTTCACCTATGATCCGATCGAAAAGCGATTGATCCGTACCTTCTTTGGCGATCAGGT
>JAPKCR010000360.1 GCA_026421135.1 Sulfitobacter sp.
GCCGGGAGTATCAGCATTGCCCCGAACCAAGCGACCCAGCCCGACAGAGGCTTCTACGACCTCGGATCGGAAATACAAGATAACTGCAAGCAGCGTTCCCACGTGAACCGCGACATCGATTGCCAGGCCCTGATCGGGGCCGCCTGTCACAAAGGGCAACAAAATCAAATGTCCAGACGATGAAACTGGCAAGAATTCTGTCAGGCCTTGAATGATGGCCACGAGCAAAAGTTGGAACAGTGTCATCGTGTGGTTACCCGTGTTCTCTATGGTCAACGGGACGTATAAACCCAACCAATAGAAATCAAAGAGTTATATTGGGTCCGAATCGGAACTAACTTTTGAAGAAAACCTTTGCGCACCCCATGATCTCGAAGAAATATATATCATATAGGTCAGTGATACTGCCTTTATTAACATTTCGTACTTGTATAAGGGAAGCTAACAAAGTTTTTCTGGCGGAGTTTTCGATCATGGCAAAGCAGCCAATGCTTAAGTTTACAACTGTTCCACGGGATATGCCCGAAAAGCGGATGCCGAATCTGCGTCGTGAAGACTTCCACGAGATCTACGCAGAATACGCGGATGAAAAAGCAAGAGAGCAGTCCAGCCGGTGCAGCCAATGTGGTGTGCCTTATTGCCAGACCCATTGCCCCTTGCACAATAATATTCCCGATTGGCTGCGCCTGACTGCCGAAGGACGTCTGAAGGAGGCATACGAAGTATCGCAAGCCACCAACACCTTCCCCGAGATTTGCGGCCGCATCTGCCCGCAAGATCGCCTTTGCGAAGGCAACTGCGTTATTGAGCAATCCGGTCATGGCACTGTGACGATTGGGTCGGTCGAGAAATACATCACTGATACAGCGTGGGAAAACGGTTGGGTGCAGCCGATCAAGCCCCACACAGAACGTGCAGAATCCGTTGGTATTATCGGCGCTGGCCCTGGTGGACTGGCAGCGGCAGACGTTTTGCGCCGCCAAGGTGTGCAGGTCACCATATACGACCGCTATGATCGCGCGGGTGGTTTGCTGACCTACGGCATCCCCGGCTTTAAGTTGGAAAAAGACGTTGTGATGCGCCGCAACGATCAGCTTGCTGAAGGTGGCGTAAAGTTTCAATTGAACTACGATGTCGGCGTCGACATAAGCTTTGCCGATATTCGTGCCAAACATGACGCGGTGATCATCGCGACTGGCGTTTATAAAACCCGGGAAATCCAGGCCCCGGGTGTGGGTGGTGTTGGACTTGAACGTGCGATCGATTTTCTAACCGTCAGCAATCGCAAAAGCTTTGGTGATAAAGTTGAAGAGTTTGAATCCGGCCGTCTGAATGCCCATGGCAAAAAAGTTGTGGTTATCGGCGGTGGCGATACGGCGATGGACTGCGTGCGCACCTCGATCCGTCAGGGCGCAACTTCTGTGAAATGTCTTTACCGCCGTGACCGCGCCAACATGCCCGGTTCTCAGCGCGAAGTGCAAAACGCCGAGGAAGAAGGCGTGGTGTTTGAATGGCTGTCCGCGCCAAAAGGGTTCGTCGGTGATCCGGTTACAGGCGTAATGGTGCAAAAGATGCGTCTTGGTGCCCCCGATGTCACAGGCCGCCAAGCCCCCGAAGTAATCGAAGTCGCTGATTATGTCGAAGAAGCCGACCTGGTCATCATGGCCCTTGGCTTTGAACCAGAAGACCTGCCAACGCTGTGGAGCACTCCTGAATTGCCCGTAAACCGTTGGGGCACGATCAAGGCCGATTATGTCACGGGTGCGACTGACCTTGATGGTGTCTATGCCGTTGGTGACATCGTGCGCGGCGCGTCATTGGTCGTTTGGGCAATCAAGGACGGGCGCGATTGCGCGCAAGCCATTCTTGAGACGTTGGGCGCAGAAACCGCAATTGCCGCTGAGTAAAATAACCTGTCATTCGCCGACACACTGGGAAGCAAAGATTGAACGAAGATCAGACACCAATCGAATTGTCGGGCTGCTGCATGTGCGGGGCTGTCACGGTCACAGCGACCGCGTCTGACCCCATTCTGCGGGCCTGTCACTGCACCATGTGTCAGCAGCATAATTCTTCGGTTTTCGTTAACATCCGAACGGATCAGGACAGCATTGTGATGAATGGCCCGGTCAAGGTCTTCAAATCCTCAGACTGGGCGCAACGTGCCTTTTGCGAAGTTTGCGGATCGACGCTTTGGTACGGATTGATCCACGACAATTCGCGCAATCTGGCTGCTGGGCTGTTTGAAAACGCAGGCGGTGCCACATTGGCTATCGAATATTTCACCGATGAGTGCCCTCAGGGCTACGCCTTTTCAGGCGATCATCAGAAACTGACTAGAAAACAAACTCTCGCGCTGTTTGCGCCCGATGAAGGAGAAACCCAATGACCAAATATGATGACGCCTGGGTGGCCCGCGAAGAAGCAAAACGTGCCAACATGGCCGAAAACGGTCTGTATTCCGAGGAAGAAGAGCATTCTTCCTGCGGTGTTGGCCTTGTGGTGAACATCGATGGCTCGTGCAGCCGTGATGTGGTTTTGTCGGGCATCAAAGCGCTCAAAGCAATTTGGCACCGCGGTGCCGTTGATGCGGATGGCAAGACTGGCGATGGCGCGGGTATCCACGTTCAAATTCCGGTCAACTTTTTCTATGATCAGGTCCGCCGCACTGGCCACAGTCCCCGCGAAGGAGAGCTGATCGCCGTCGGTCAGGTGTTCTTGCCGCGCACCAACTTTGCCGCACAAGAAACATGCCGGACTATCGTGGAAACCGAAGTCCTGCGCATGGGGTACTACATTTACGGCTGGCGCCACGTACCGGTTGATATCTCTGTACTTGGTGAAAAGGCCAACGCGACCCGCCCCGAGATCGAACAAATCCTGATCTCAAATGCCAAAGGCGCGGACGAGGAAACATTCGAGCGCGAGCTATATGTCATTCGCCGCCGGATCGAGAAAGCCGCACTCGCCGCACAGGTGCCGACCCTTTATATTGCGTCGATGTCCTGCCGGTCGATTATCTACAAGGGCATGATGCTGGCCCAAGACGTGGCCAACTTCTATCCCGACCTGATGGATGACCGCTTTGAATCCGCCTTTGCGATCTATCACCAGCGCTATTCCACCAACACCTTCCCGCAGTGGTGGCTGGCGCAGCCCTTCCGCATGTTGGCCCATAACGGTGAGATCAACACGCTCAAGGGCAACCTGAACTGGATGAAGTCGCACGAAATTCGCATGGCATCGGCCACATTCGGCGACATGGCAGAAGACATCAAACCAATCGTTGCAGCAGGATCTTCTGACTCTGCTGCGCTGGACGCGGTGTTCGAGGTTCTGGTTCGTGCTGGCCGCAACGCACCGATGGCGAAAACCATGTTGGTGCCGGAATCTTGGTCCAAGCAAGCGGTCGATTTGCCCGAGGCGTGGCGCGACATGTATTCCTATTGCAACTCGGTGATGGAGCCATGGGACGGCCCTGCCGCCCTTGCCATGACCGATGGCCGCTGGGTGTGTGCCGGTCTTGACCGCAGCGGACTGCGTCCAATGCGCTATGTCGTTACGTCTGACGGTATGCTGATCGCGGGTTCCGAGGCAGGCATGGTTCCGCAGGACGAGGCCAATGTGATCCACAAAGGCGCGCTTGGCCCAGGTCAATTGCTCGCTGTGGATATCGAAGAAGGCAAGATGTTCGGCGACACCGAGATTAAAGACAAATTGGCGGCGTCCCGTCCGTTTGGCGAATGGGTCGGCAAGATCAACGAACTTGACGATGCCCTGAGCGGGATCGAAGAAAAGG
>JAPKCR010000007.1 GCA_026421135.1 Sulfitobacter sp.
GCTGCGTGATTGATCAAACCTAACAACCGGGATGGTTTGCAGTATTGAGCAATGTCATTCTTTCTTGCTCGATTGGATGAGACCTCCGGATAAGAGGCACCAGCAAGGATGGTGGAAACTGCAAAGTAGGGATTATGGGGCGTGCAAAAACGTGCCCGCGACGCGCAGCCAGCCTCTCGTTTTCGCCTATCGCGCGTCTCTCAACCTCAGAACTGCTGCGGCAAAGGCGTCAGGTGCCTCTTGAGGCAGATTGTGACCGGTTCCATCGATGATCTGGCGTTCATAAAACCCTCCGAAATGCTGTCTGTCAGAATCTTCCTCCCTAGGGGGGTCGACCCCATCATCTCGACCTTGCAGGACGATGCTGGGCACACCGATACTTGGCTGTTCCGCAAGCCGGGTCTCAATATCTTCATAGGCGGGATCCCCGGCGATGCTGCCAAAACGATGGCGATATGAATGCAGCACAACCTCCACAAAGTCCGGGTTATCAAAAGACGGAGCAGTTGCAGCCCAAGTGGCATCGTCAAATCGCCAAGTTGGCGACCAGATCGACCAAATATGTTTGCAGATATCACGTCTGTTCAACGTCAAACCAGCCCGGCCCCGTTCAGTATGGAAGTAATACATATACCAGTATCGCGCTTCTTCCACGGCAGGCGCAGGTTCTTTAGCTCTTGCGATATCTTGGATGTTGTACCCTCGACCACAGCTTACGAGGCCACGGACGCGCTCTGGCCAGAGCGCTGCAATGATACAGGCGGCACGGCCGCCCCAATCATAGCCACCAAGGAAGGCGGTTTTGACGGAAAGTGCATCCATAAAGGCCAAAAGGTCTGCGCCAAGCGCAGCTTGCTGGCCTGATCTCATTGTATCGGCCGAAAGGAACCGAGTTTGGCCATAGCCCCTTAAATAAGGAGCAATGCAACGATATCCCTGTTTTGCAAGCCTAGCTGAAACGGCATCGTAGGCATGTGCATCGTAGGGGAAACCGTGCAGCAGGATCACAGGATCGCCTGCAATCGGCCCCACCTCGTGGTAGTAAACTTCCAAGCACCCTGCGGTAATCGATTTCATCCGGTTCTGCTCCAGGTTGCCAGCAATACAGTGTCAGAATTTTCAAACGTTGAAGGCAATTTCCAGATCGTTTCAGGTATCCGAACGCACATATTTATCGGACCGGTAGGAAAGACAGCTTAGTCCGCACCGCTGCCTTTCACCCAATCAACATTGGAAACCAATCCGTCCGTAGTTTCTGCCCCTGCGCCATCTCGTGCCCCGGAAAGGGCGGCGATGTCGGGCCGGGACGCTGGGTGTAGGTTGTGTCGTCGCCCAGCAATCGAAGCGAAAAGGCACGTCTGCGCGCCGCCGATTGATTTCCACGCGCACCATGCAAAATGCCATAGTTGAACGCTACCGCGTCGCCCGGTTCCATCGTCCATTCGCGTATATCCATACCTTCGGCATCGGGATCAGGCACCGGCATGTAAGGCGCGGGATCAAAGAACGCGTCCCCTTTGACCCACCGTGTCGGAAGCACCGGCTTTTCCCACAGATGCGACCCCGCCACACAGCGCAGCGTGGCGTCGGTAACCGGATCAAGCGGCGACCAAAAACTGACGTTCTTTTGCCCTTCGACGAAATAATAAGGCCCATCCTGATGCCACGGCGTGGCCATCGACGTGCCGGGTTCCTTGACCAGCACATGGTCGTGAAACAACTGCACTGTCCGGCTTTGCATCAGATCAGCGGCCACCTTTGCGGCAGCAGATCCATGGATCACTTCGGCGAATTCAGGGATGCGACCCCAATTGCAATAATCGTCGAAAAAGCGCCCCGTCTCGCCCGCTTTGTCATTGTTCGACGCATAGGGGCCAGGGTTTTCCATGTTGCGCGCAACGCCTGCACGCAAGGTTTCCACATGATCGGCAAACAGCCCTTTAACCAGCACCACGCCGTCACGCTGGTAGCTGTCAATATGGTCTTGGGTGATCAAAGGATGCATCGGTTCGCTCGCTGTTGCTTGGCCGTAGCCTAAGCAGCGCCGCACTGACCGTCCAGCGGTTTAGCTTTTTCGGCGCAACCGGATGACAACGTCGACCGACGCGATTTCGGCCCCTTCGGGCGCGTCGGGTAATTGCGCAATCACCAACTGGTCAGACGGTGCATCGGTCAGCCGCGCCTCATCTTCCCAATAAAAATGGGGATGGTCATGGGTGTTTGTGTCGAAATAGCTTTTCGAGCCGTCAACTGTGACTTCCTGCAGCAAACCCGCATCACAAAATGCGCGCAAAGTGTTATACACTGTTGCCAGCGACACGGCCTCGCCCTGCCCTTTGGCAGCGTCAAACAGGCTTTCTGCGGTGACATGCCGGTGCTGACCGTCGCCCACCAGCAAATGTGCCAACGTCATGCGTTGCCGCGTTGGACGCAGGCCAGCCTTGGAAAGCCACTTGGAACTGGTGTGTTGCATCACTTGGGTCATACCATACTCATTGTCTGCTCATGGATGTGTATACAGCGCAAACCGCCCTCTTTTCAAACAAAAACCCGAAAGGGTGAGGATGTCAGAACCCTTGCAGCCATAGCGGGCGCAATGCTAGACCAAAAGCGACTTAGACAATTGCTAGCAGGAGCCGCAAAATTATGGCCGACTACCCTACCAGTTTCGACAAAGAGGATCTGCTAAAATGCGCCCGTGGCGAACTTTTTGGCCCAGGGAACGCGCAACTTCCTGCCCCGCCAATGCTGATGATGGACCGGATCACGGATGTCTCTGCTGATGGCGGCGCGCATGGCAAAGGCCACATCACGGCCGAATTCGACATCACGCCTGACCTGTGGTTTTTCGATTGCCACTTTCCCGGCAACCCGATCATGCCCGGCTGTCTGGGACTTGACGGCCTGTGGCAGCTGACCGGCTTTAACCTAGGCTGGCGCGGCTGGCTGGGGCGCGGCTATGCGCTTGGTGTAGGTGAGGTCAAACTGACTGGCATGGTTCGGCCAGAGCGCAAGATGCTGACTTACAAGATCGACTTTACCAAGGCGATCCAGACGCGTCGCCTGACCATGGGCGTTGCCGATGGCATCGTCGAGGCAGACGGCGAAGTGATCTATATCGTCAAGGACATGAAGGTCGCACTGTCCGAAAGCTGATCGGACGGATGACTTGATTTGTTGCTTCAATGGCGGCAAACGAAGAAGGAACGCGCCGCCTTGCCACATCATCGGCAAGGTAGCGGCTGAAACAGGGCAGAATGCCCAGTAAGATCAAGGGAGTGCGCCATGCGCCGCGTCGTCGTCACAGGGTTGGGGATTGTCTCATCTATCGGAAACAACGCTGAAGAAGTGCTTGCATCGCTTAAGGCCGGGACCAGCGGCATCGTCGCAAGCCCCGAAATGACCGAGCACGGCTTTCGGAGCCGCGTCGCAGGCACGCTCAAGATCGACGTGGCGGATCACATCGACAAACGCACATTGCGGTTCATGGGTGCGGGTGCGGCCTATGCCCATATCGCGCTTTCCCAAGCGATTGCCGATGCCGGCCTGACCGAAGACCAGATCAGCAACCCACGCACCGGCCTTGTCGCAGGTTCTGGTGGGCCATCCACCTCTGCACTGTTCACAGCCCATAATGTGGTGCGTGAAACGGGTGCGACCAAACGCATCGGGCCATTCGCTGTGCCAAAATGCATGTCCTCGACCGTCAGTGCCAACCTCAGCACGGCGTTCAAGATCAAAGGTATAAACTATTCGATCACCAGCGCCTGTTCCACATCCCTACACTGTATCGGCAACGCGGCGGAACAGATCATGATGGGCAAGCAAGACGTCATGTTCGCCGGAGGCGGCGAGGAACTGGATTGGACATTGTCCTGCCTGTTCGATGCCATGGGCGCGATGAGTAGCAAATACAACGACGCCCCCGAAACCGCGAGCCGCGCCTTTGACGCCAACCGCGACGGGTTCGTGATTTCAGGCGGCGGCGGTATGCTGGTACTTGAGGAACTGGAACACGCAAAAGCCCGCGGTGCCACGATCTATGCCGAAGTGACTGGATACGCAGCCACATCCGACGGCCATGACATGGTGGCCCCATCCGGCGAAGGCGGCGAACGCGCCATGCGTCTGGCCCTGCAAACCCTGCCCGAGGGCCGCAAGGTCGGCTATATCAACGCCCATGGCACATCCACGCCTGTCGGCGATGTCGGCGAAATCGAAGCGGTTCGCCGCGTCTTTGGCCAAGGGTCCACGCCGCCGGTTAGTTCAACCAAATCAATGACGGGTCACGCCCAAGGGGCCGCTGGCGCGCTAGAGGCTGTGTTCTGTCTGCTGATGCTTAAGCATGACTTTATCACCAAATCCATCAATGTCGTCGATCTGGACCCCAATCTGGATCCGTCTGAAATCGCGCTTGAGCGGGTCGATAACGCAGGGCTGGATTCAGTGATGACCAATTCATTCGGGTTTGGCGGCACCAACGGGTCGATGATCCTTTCCAAGTATAAAGAATAAGGGCAGCACATGTCAGATCTACTTAAGGGTAAACGCGGCCTGATTATGGGTGTCGCGAACGAACGTTCTATTGCGTGGGGTATTGCCAAGGCGATGGCCGAGGCCGGGGCCGAACTGGCGTTCACCTATCAGGGCGACGCCTTTGGTACGCGCCTGAAACCGCTGGCTGCAAGCGTCGGATCGGACTTCATGGTCGATGTTGATGTAACCGATGATGCGTCATTGGATACCGCGTTTGAACAGCTTGGTGCCCGCTGGCCCACGATTGATTTTGTCGTACACGCCATCGCGTTTTCCGACAAATCCGAACTGACGGGCCGCTTCCTGAACACGTCGCGTGCAAACTTCAAACATTCGCTGGATATCTCAGCATATTCCTTCATTGAGATCGCCCGCCGCGCCCATCCTTTGATGGTTGAAAATGGTGGCACCTTGATGACGCTGACCTATCAAGGATCAAACCGCGTTGTGCCTAATTACAACGTCATGGGTGTGGCCAAGGCGGCTCTGGAATCTGCCACGCGCTATCTCGCCAATGATCTGGGCCCCGAAGGCATTCGCGTCAACGCGATCAGCCCCGGCCCGATGAAAACCCTTGCCGGCGCGGCCATTGGCGGCGCGCGCAAGACTTACAAACACACCGACCAGAATGCGCCGCTGCGATCCAACGCGACGCTGGAAGCGGTCGGCGGGACAGCCGTGTATCTGGCATCAGATGCGGGGGCTTGCACCACGGGCGAGATCATTCGCGTCGATGGCGGGTTCCATGTGTTGGGAATGCCGCAAGCCGAGTATCTGTAAGCCAGAGTGGACTGGGGCTCTGCTGTGGGCCATTGGGCTTGAACCAATGGCGCTAAATTGGGCAACCCCGGGGCATTCAAGAGCCAGAGAATATCGCGCAGATCATCGCAGCGGTGGGGTTTGGTAGAACCAGACCTTCATGCCGCCATGTGCAATTGGGGGGCCTTGCGGTTTCCAAGGCAGGCCCGTGGCTTTGGCCAAGGGCGGTTCTGACGTGACCAGTCCAACGCGCCACCCTTTGAAGCGGGTCAGCAGTGTCTGGCCCAATGTCGCGTAAAGTGGATAGAGCAATTTCTTGTTGCCGATGCGCCCCCCGTAGGGTGGGTTCACGATAACAAGGCCCGGTGGCCCTTCGGGCGGGGCAAGCTCACCAGCGGCGTGGTTTTCGAAATGCACCGCCTCTGCGACGCCTGCCCGTTCAGCGTTGGCGATACTCATCCTTACGGCACCTGCATCGCGGTCTGATCCGTAAAAGCGCAGCTTTGTTGGCCGAGACGGCTTGGCGCGCATTTCTTCCCATGCCTGCGCATCAAAACTGGCAAGGCTTTCAAATGCAAAACTGCGCGAACGGCCGGGGTTCAGGCCCATCGCGATCTCTGCCGCTTCAATGACAAAGGTGCCAGACCCGCACATGGGGTCAACGACCGTTTCAGTGCCAGTGTATCCCGCTTGTCGCAGCAGCAACGATGCCAGCGTTTCGCGCATTGGCGCTTTGCCGACAGCTTCTTTATGACCCCGTTTGTGCAGGGATTCGCCCGATGTATCGAGGCTGAGCGTCACCACATTATCGTCGATCCGAACCTTCAGAACCAACGCCGCCTCGGGTGAGATCGTCGCCCCAAGGCTTTCGCGCAAGGCCGTTTCAATCCGCTGGGTGGCCGCCCCGGCGTGATAGATTTTCGATGCTTTGGTTGTGACCTGAACGCGCAGGGGCACATCGGCGCGCAATACATCGCCCCACGGGAATTTACGTGCGCGTTTATCTAGCTGTGCCAGATGGAACGCCATGAACGATCCTATCCGCGCCAAAACACGAGACGCGCCTCGCAATTCAAGATTAGCACGCCATACGTCGGGCCAACCACCTTGCACCGTTATGCCACCCGGTGACAAAGTTGGGTTGGCAAAGCCCTTTTCAACGACTTCGGCCAAAAGCATGTCTTCTAGGCCGGGCGTGGCAACAATGAATATGTCAAAACTGTTATCTGTGTTCATAGACGCTGCTTACTGTGCTGCGTCTCGCTATTCGAGCGGTTTCTTTAGAACAGCGATCCTATCGGCTGATGCCGTAGTTCTCAAAAACACAATATTGGAAAGTTTGAATTTTCCGTTGCCAGCGCAGGATACCCCGCGCTGGCATTGAAGATCAGTCGATTTTCACAAGTTCGATGTCAAATTGCAGGTCTTTGCCCGCAAGCGGATGGTTTGCATCCAGCGTCACGGTTGCCTCGTCCACTTCCACGACCATGACAGGCATAGCTTGGCCGTCGGGTGTCTGCATTTGCAACTGCGTGCCGACCTCAAGCGGGATATCTGCGGGGATACCTTCGCGTGGCACAGCCTGGCGCATTTCTGGGTTCAGCGGGCCATAGGCATCTTCGCTGCCGATTTTGACGACTTTCCTGTCGCCGACCGCCATGCCGGGCAGCGCCACATCAAGGCCAGGAATGATCTGGCCCGACCCAACAACGAATTCCAAAGGCTCGCGGCCATCAGAGCTGTCAAAGGTGCTGCCGTCCAGCAGCGTGCCTGTATAGTGAATAGCAACGGTATCGCCGGATTTAACCTGCGTCATAAGAATCTCCGATCTGGATGGATATAAATGCTAGAGGCCGCGTATCTGCGCGGGTGCTCTGGGGTTCGGCGCGCAGTGTTTCAAGACTGCGCGGTGGCGTAAACCCCCAAATACACCAGTTTTCGGCCTTTTCTGTGGCTGCTGCCCGTGTCAATCTCGCCTCGAACGCTGCAAGGGAGGCCAAGATGCCAATCACCACCTGCGTCTTTGACGCCTACGGAACATTATTCGATGTGGCCGCTGCCGCACGCCAAGCAGCAAGCGAGCCGGATTTCACCGCCCTCAAGGACAGTTGGCTGCAGGTGGCAGAGCACTGGCGCCAAAAGCAGCTTGGGTATTCGTGGCTGCGGGCGGTCACAGGCGCGCATGATGATTTCTGGGAGGTTACCCAGAACGCTCTGGACTGGGCGCTTGAAAAGACCGGCCATGAAGGCGACCCTGCCCTTCGCGCCCGCCTGCTGGCGCTATATTGGGAACTGCAAGCGTTCCCCGAAGTGCCCGCAATGTTGCGCAGCCTGAAAGACGCGGGGCTGGACACAGCGATCTTGTCGAATGGATCACCCGAAATGCTAAAGGGCGCGGTCAACTCTGCTGGCATATCCGATGTGCTGGACGTGTCGTTGTCCGTGGAAAGCGTTGGCGTCTTCAAGCCGGATGCGCGGGTCTATGATCTGGTCGGGCAGCATTTTGGCTGCGCCAAGGATGAGGTTTTGTTCGTCTCCTCGAACGGCTGGGATGCGGCTGCCGCAACCGGGTATGGCTTTACGACCGCGTGGGTCAACCGCAGCGGTGAACCAACGGACCGTCTACCATGGACGCCTGTGCACACCCTGAAAGAGCTGACCGAAATTCCAGCATTGGCGGGGGTCTGATGCCCAATTTCACATCCTCTGACGGGCTGAGCCTGCATTACACTGACCAAGGCGCAGGTCTGCCGATCCTGTGTCTGGCGGGGCTGACGCGCACCACCGCCGACTTTGACTATGTCACACCGCATCTGGCGGGCAATCGGCTGATAAAAATGGATTATCGCGGTCGCGGACAATCGGATTTCGACCCCGACTGGTCGCATTATTCGCCCCCCGTCGAATGCCGCGATGCACTGGAATTGCTGGCGCATCTGGGGTTGGACAAGGTCGCGATCCTTGGCACCTCGCGTGGGGGGCTGAATGCGATGGGGCTGGCGATGGGGGCCAAAGAACGCCTGCTGGGCGTGGCGTTCAACGATGTTGGGCCGTACATCGACCCGCAGGGGTTGGACTTTATCATGCAGTACATTGGCCGCAATCCCGCTGCCAAAACCCATGCCGAGGCCGCAGCCGCCATGCCGCGTGTCTTTCCTGAATTTGATGGCGTTCCTGACCGCCGCTGGATGGAGGAAGCCGTCAAGCATTACACCCAAACCGACAGCGGTCTGGAAATCACCTATGACAAGCACTTGCGCGATGCGGTGGCTAAAGCGTTCGACGGCCCTTCGCCCGATCTGTGGCCATTCTTTGATGCGCTTGCGGGCTTGCCGGTGGCCTGCATTCGGGGGATGAACTCTAACCTGCTGAGCGAAGAAACCGTGGCTGAAATGGAAAAACGCCGCCCCGATATGATCGTAGCCCGCGTTCCCGGTCGCGGGCATATCCCGTTTCTGGATGAACCCGAAGCGGTCTCAGCCCTGCACAAATGGGTCGAGGCGATGTCATGAATATCGAAATGATCCGTGCTGCCGCCGCGCGGCTTAAGGGGCACGCGCGCCGTACGCCGCTTTTGAATTCGCCCTTTATCGATGAAATCGCTGGTCGCCGGGTTTGGGTGAAACCTGAATGTCTGCAACACACCGGCAGCTTCAAGTTTCGCGGCGGCTGGTCGGCGCTGTCCGCGCTAAACCCAGACATCCGCGCCAAGGGCGTGATCGCTTTTTCCAGCGGCAACCATGCCCAAGGCGTTGCCTATGCGGCCAAGCTACACGGGGTGCCGTCTGTCATTGTCATGCCGGCAGATGCGCCGCGCCTGAAGATCGAAAATACCCGCGCACTTGGGGCCGAAGTGGTACTTTATGACCGCGCAAACGAAGATCGTGACGCGATCGGCGCGCGACTGGCCGCTGAACGCGACCTGACCCTGATCAAACCTTTTGACGATCCGCAGGTAATTGCGGGGCAAGGGACGACGGGGCTTGAGATTGCAGAGCAGGCCGCCGAGCTGGGCATCACCTCTGGCGACGTGATTGTGTGCTGCGGCGGCGGCGGGCTGACATCGGGCATCGCGCTGGCGCTTGAGGCTGACGCCCCCGGCCTGCGTGTGCGCCCTGCCGAACCGGCCGGTTTCGATGATGTCACACGGTCGCTGGCCCAAGGTAGCATCGCGCGCAATCGTACGCTGGCTGGGTCGATCTGCGATGCAATCGTCACGCCGCAACCAGGTGATCTGACCTTTCCAATCATGCAGCGCCTGTGCGGTCCCGGCCTTGTCGCCACGGATGACGAGGCGCTGTACGCCGTCGCCCATGCGTTCAACCGGCTCAAAGTTGTGGCTGAACCCGGTGGCGCGATTGCCCTCGCTGCCGCGCTGTTCCGGCGCGATGAGATCGAAGGTGATGATGTCATCGTGACGATCTCTGGCGGAAACGTCGACGCCGATATGTTCGCCCGCGCCCTTGCAACCCTAAACTAATCTCACCAACCAGGAGCCTGCCCCATGAAGCTTTTTGATACTGGCGATGTTCGTCTGCATTACCGTGTGGATGGCCCCGACGATGGCGCGCCAGTGGTGTTCGCCAATTCGCTTGGCACCGACATGCGCCTATGGGATCCGATTCTGCCGCTGCTGCCCAAGGGATTGCGCATCATCCGGTTTGACAAACGCGGGCACGGATTGTCGACTTGCCCGCCTGCGCCGTATTCGATGGGGTCACTGATTACGGATACGGAGAAACTGATGGATTTTCTGGGGGTCAAGGATTGCGTCTTTGTCGGTCTTTCCATCGGCGGCATGATTGCGCAAGGTCTTGCGGTCAAGCGTCTGGATCTGATCCGCGCGATGGTGCTGTCCAACACTGCTGCCAAGATCGGCACGCCTGAAATGTGGGCGGATCGTATCAAGGACGTGCAGGAAAACGGCATCGAAAGCCTTGCCGACGCAATCATGGAGCGCTGGTTCGCAAAGGACTTCCGCGCCACGCCAGAGCTTGAGCTGTGGCGCAATATGGTCACCCGTCAAGAAAAAGACGGCTATGCCGGATGTTCAGCGGCAATATCGGGCACCGATTTCTATACCCCGACAGCCGGCCTGCGCCTGCCCTGTCTAGGTATCGCCGGATCCGAAGACGGATCAACGCCCCCCGATTTGGTGCGCGAAACTGTTGATCTGATTCCGGGATCTAAGTTTCATGTCATTCGCAAAACAGGCCACCTGCCCTGCGTAGAAAACCCCGTGGAATACGCGCAGGTTCTGACTGATTTTCTAAAAAGCGTCGGGCATGTCTGATATCCTGCTCGTCCATGGGTCATGTCACGGCGCATGGTGCTGGCGCAATCTGATCCCGGCATTGCAGGGCTTGGGCCACAGCCCCCGCGCGATTGACCTGCCCGGCCATGGGGCCGATCAGACGCCCGTGAATGACGTCACGCTGGACAGCTATGCCGATGCGGTGTTGGCCGCGTCAACGCCTAAGACAATTGTGCTGGGTCATTCCATGGGCGGCTTTGCAATCAGTGCTGCCGCCCAGAAAAACCCCGACGCAATGGCGCAATTGATCTATCTGTGTGCTTATGTTCCGGTATCCGGTCTGACGCTGGCCGACATGCGCAAACGGGCCCCAAGCCAGCCTTTGATGCCTGCCGTGCAATTGGCCGAGGATGGCAAGAGCTTTACCCTTGATCCGACCATGACCGAAGCGTTGTTTTACAACGATTGTCCTGATGGTATTGCCGCCTTCGCCAACCCGCAGCTTTGTGCGCAGGCCGTTGCCCCCACCATCACCGCTTTGCCGGAGACAGGCCGCGCTGACGCCAAGCCGCGCAGCTATATCCGCTGCATGGATGACCGGACCATTCCGCCTGCCTATCAGGTAACAATGACCAAGGACTGGCCAAGCGCGAATGTCTATGAGATGTCCACCGGACATTCGCCTTTCTTTGCCGACCCCAAGGGGCTAGCGCAGATTATTGATACGATCCTCAAGAGGTAACATATGGCCGCCAGCGTTTTCGACAGCCCCCTTCATGCGCAACTTTTCCCGACAGGGGATGCCGGACGCCTGTTTTCGGACACTGCCGCGATCCGCGCGATGCTGCTGGTCGAAGGGGCGCTGGCCAAGGTGCAAGGCGCGCTTGGGGTGATCCCCGAAATGAGCGCCGCCGCGATCCACCGTGCATCGCTGGAAATTCAGGTCGATCCCGGCGCAATCGCCAAGGCCACGGGCGAAAACGGTGTCAGTGTTCCGGGGCTGCTGGCGCAGTTCCGCTCTGAAATGCAGGCCCCCGAATTTGCGCAGCACGTGCATTGGGGGGCCACCAGCCAAGATATTATCGACACAGCGTTGATGCTGCGCCTGCGTCAGGCGCTCGGGCTGGCCGAGGCTGATCTGCGTGCGATCATCGCGTCGCTTGCTGAGGCGGCGGCCGAAAATTCAACCCTGCCCTTGGCCGCGCGCACCTATGGTCAACACGCTACGCCCACCAGCTGGGGCGCGGTGCTGGCCGAATGGGGTATGCCCCTTTGTGACGCGCTGGAGGAGCTCGAAGCCCTTCGCGCCTCATCTCTGTTCGTTTCTCTTTCAGGTGCTGCCGGTACCGGTTCTGCCTTGGGCCCCAAAGCTGCAGAAACCCGTGCGGAGCTGGCCAAAGCGCTTGGCCTAAATGACCCCAAACGCAGCTGGCACGTCGACCGCACCCCGATCCTGCGCATCGCCGACTGGCAGGGTCGTGTGATGGCCGCGCTGTCGCATATGGCGCAATCCATGGTCGGGCTAACCATGACTGGCATCCAAGAAGTCGCCCTTGGCGCGTCGGGCGTATCATCCACCATGCCACAAAAGCAAAACCCCGTCGCGCCGTCAGCAATCATCGCCCTTGGCCATCAGTTCACCGGCCAACGCGCCACGCTGCAAGCCGCTGCAGTCCATCAGCACCAACGTGATGGCGGGGCATGGTTTGCCGAGTGGATGGCCGTACCGCAACTGGCCCTAAGCCTTGCGTCGGCACTTCACCACGCCAAAATCTTGGTTGATGGCGTTGCCCCGCACCCGGTCCGGATGCACAGCGCACTGGCAGGCGGACTGGATCTGATCCACGCCGAGGCGCTGAGCTTTGCGCTGGCAGAAACCATGTCGCGCCCCGAAGCCCAAGCTGTCACCAAACGTTTGTGCCAGGACGCGCAGGACAAGCAAGTGCCCCTAAGCGATCTGGCCCGCGCGGATTATCCGCAGCTTTCAGCCGACCTGTTCGACCCCGCCCATCAAATGGGCCATGCAATCGCTGATGCGCGGGCATTTGTCGCGCGTGCGCAGGCCCTCTGACCCGATGCGGCCAGCGGTCCTGTTCATTGTTGCAACAGTCATGATTGATGCCATAGGCATCGGTCTGATCATTCCAGTCATGCCGGACCTGCTTGAAGAGGTCCGATCGGCCAATCTATCGCAAGCGGCCCTCTGGGGCGGTGTTATGGCCACCACTTTTGCGGTGATGCAATTCTTGTTTAGCCCCTTGATCGGCAGCCTTTCAGACCGGTTCGGACGTCGTCCGATCCTGCTGATTTCGCTTACCGTGATGGCACTGGATTACGTTGTTATGGCGCTGGCGGGGTCAATCTGGCTGTTGCTTGTGGGGCGCGTGGTGGGCGGCATTTCGTCGGCGACGGGGTCCACGGCGAGCGCCTATATGGCAGATATTTCAGCCCCAAAAGACCGCGCTGCGCATTTTGGTCTAATCGGCGCGGGCTTTGGCGCAGGGTTTGTGCTGGGGCCGGTCGCAGGCGGATTTCTGGCAGAGTTTGGTACCCGCGCGCCCTTTTGGGCCGCCGCCGTACTGGCTGCAAGCAACGTCGCCTTTGGCTGGTTTGTACTGAAAGAAACGGTGGTCCGTGAGACTGCGCGCCCGATATCATGGCGCCGTGCCAATCCGCTGGGGGCAGTCAAATATTTGGGCGAACTGCCGGGCATCAGACGTCTTCTGCTCGTCTATTTCTTGTACCATCTTGCCTTTGCCGTCTATCCATCCGTCTGGAGCTATTTTGGCAAGGCGCAGTTCGGCTGGTCGCCGTCTATGATTGGCGGATCTCTTGCTTTGTTCGGGCTGGCTATGGCTGTTGTTCAAGCAGCCCTCATTCGCCCAGTACTGACACGGTTCGGCGAACGCGGGACCGTTTTGTTCGGATATGTCTTTAGTGTGGTCACATTCTTTCTGATCGCCACAGTGACCTCGGGATCGGCAATTTTGATACTGACACCGATGGCCGCACTTGCTGGAGTGATCCCTGTCGCCTTGCAAGGGATCATGTCGCAATCCGTGGCGCAGAATGCCCAAGGTGAACTACAGGGCTTACTCACCTCGGCCTCGGCCCTTGCCATGGTGATTGCGCCGCTGGTGATGACCAGCACTTTTGCAGCCTTCACCGCGCCCGGTGCTGCCGTGTATTTTCCGGGCGCGCCATTCTTGTTGTCGATGCTACTGACCTTGATCGCTGTGTCGGTTTTCATACGCTGGCGCGAACCTTCTGCCAGCAGTGCAAAAACATAAGTCAGTTGGCAGGTTCATACTTGCGTCTCGGGTCAAGCACAGCCACCTTTGATCAATGCTGGGGTAAATCCCCATACCCCCGGGATTTGAATCCATTTGGAAGATAAGGCCGCGCGATGAAGCTTCAGGATCTCGACGTCATTGTTACTGCGCCACCGGCCCCAGGATGGGGCGGGCGATATTGGATTTTGGTCAAACTGACGACCGACACTGGCATCGTAGGTTGGGGGGAATGCTATGCGTCCTCTGTTGGCCCCGAAGCGATGCGCGCGGTGATCGAAGACGTATTCGAGCGGCACATGCAGGGGCAAAATCCTGAGGATATCGAACTGATGTTCCGGCGCGCCTATTCATCGGGTTTTACCCAGCGACCTGATTTGACTGTGATGGGGGCGTTTTCAGGGCTTGAGATTGCGTGCTGGGACATCTTAGGCAAGGACCGTGACCGGCCTGTCTACGCGCTTATCGGGGGACGCATGAACGAGCGTGTTCGCGCCTATACCTATCTGTACCCTTTGCCTCATCATGACATCGCGGCGTTCTGGAATTCGCCTGAAATGGCTGCTGAATCGGCGCTTGATTGCGTGGCACGGGGCTATACCGCGATCAAGTTTGATCCCGCTGGCCCCTATACCCTGCGCGGCGGCCACATGCCCGCGATGACCGATATCAGCCAGTCTGTTGCCTTTTGCAAAGCCATCCGTGAGGCCGTAGGTGACAAGGCCGATTTGTTGTTTGGCACCCATGGGCAGTTCACGACCGCCGGGGCTATTCGCCTAGGCCAAGCCATCGCGCCCTATACGCCGCTTTGGTACGAAGAGCCGATCCCGCCGGACGCAGTTGATCAAATGGCCCTTGTAGCCCGCAGCGTCGGCATCCCCATCGCGACCGGGGAGCGTCTGACCACGAAAGCGGAATTCGCGCCAGTGTTGCGCGCCGGGGCCGCTGCCATTTTGCAACCCGCTTTAGGGCGCGCCGGAGGTATCTGGGAGGCAAAGAAGATCGCGGCGATGGCCGAGGTATACAACGCGCAGATTGCACCGCATCTTTATGCAGGTCCGGTGGAATGGGCCGCGAACATACATCTGGCTGTTTCTATCCCAAATATCCTGATGTGCGAATGCATTGAAACCCCGTTCCATGATCACTTGATCAAGGGATCCATTCGCGTGAAAGACGGATTTATTGAAGCGCCCACCGCCCCCGGTTTGGGAATCGAGGTGGACGAGAAGCTAGCCCGTGCCCATCCCTATGCTGGGTCCGACCTGCATTTGCAGATGCAAGAGGCCCCTTGCGATTATGCAAATGGAAACGCGTTTCAGGGCGGTGCCCCAGTGGATCAGAAAAAAGATTGAGCGATGATAAGCCAATCGGTACTCAAGCTTTTGAAGCAATAAAACAGCAC
>JAPKCR010000361.1 GCA_026421135.1 Sulfitobacter sp.
AGCCTCCAGACGCGCCTTAAGCTGCGTCAAGAAATTCTCGGCGGAGCCATTGATGGTCAGATCGCCCGTCAAACCATAGTCTGTGCCCGACAGATCAAGCCCGCTGATCTGAACTGGCTCGCCTTCGGTATAGGCAATGTTGGCACGGCCGCTCAGTGTCTGGCCTAGCGCCTCTGAAATTGCGGCGTTGGTCAGGGTCAGCCCGTTGGTGGCAAATTCCAGATCGCCGTTAAACGTGCCCACCGTACCTGCAGCCCCTGCAAGCGTACCAATCAGACTTAACTGGGTGCTATCAATCGCCAGCGCTTCTGTAGCCAACCCATCAACGTCAAATTTGGCTTCGATCGCATCGCCATCATCGGCGTCATATTTTACATCCAGATCAACCCGCCGCACATATGTGCTCGCCCCCGCCACCGGCAGCAACACCCGTTCACCTTCGGTCGACACCACGGTGCCGGTAATATCGATCGCACTGGGCCACTTGTCGCTGTTCAATGTGATCTTGCCCTGCAATTCAGCAGACTTTGCTTTTAGGGCGAAATCACTAACCTCAAGGCCACCGTCGGCCTGCACCAAAGCGTCAAGTGTCAGTGCAACGTCTGTGCCAAAAAAATCGCGGTATTGCGACAGGATCAAAGCGGTAACATCACCGCGTAAATCGGCCTGAATGCGGCGGTCGGGGTCATCTGTTGCACCTTGTTCGGCCACGATGACCTGTCCCGCCAGACGCTGTTCGCCGTCGGTGGACAGATCGATGTCAGTTTTGAAATCCGACAACGGCCCTTGCCCTGCGACCGTCAGATCAACTGACGGCTCGCCGGGAATTTTCAGTGTGCGCGATATGATGCCCTTTTGCTCTTCGGACAGATTGACCAACAGATCAAGAAGGTTGGTGCTGCGGGTCAGGTTCGCAGAAATTTTGAACGCGCCCTGCTTGCCGTCTGTCCGCGCGGCGTCGATATCAAGGGTAACAACATCCTCGTTCAGCTTGGCCGTGGCCTTGAGAGTCATCTGCGCTGCTTCGCCCAAGATCGGCGCTCCCAGCACGATTTCCTCGACCTCGAATTTGGCGAGATCGACGGAAACGGGTAAATCCGGGATTGTTGGAAAGGTAAATGGTTTGGCCTCGGGGTCGGGCATGTTGTCTTCTTGGGCAGTCGGCAGACGGGGCACCGACAGACGCTTGGCCGTCAACGCTTGAACCTCAAGCCGACCCCGCAGCAAGGCAGAGCGGTTCCAATCCAGCTCGACCTCCTCCAGCGTCAACCACACGCCTTGGTCGTCGGAAATCGTCATCTGATCAAATGACGCGCGCGATCTTAGTGCACCTGCAAACCCGTCAATGCTGACCGTCCGCCCCGCGCCGCTAAGCGCGTTTTGGATGGTACGTGTCAGGAAATCCTTGTCGTCCTCTTGGGCAACCGCCCCCGAGGCCAAAAGCATCATGCATGTGAATAGGATATTGCGTACAAAGTGGATCAAAACGATTGTCCAATACCGATATAGACCTGAAAATTTTCGCCCGTTTCAGGGCCGGATGTGGGTACCGCGAAATCGACACGGATCGGGCCAATGCCCGTGGCATAGCGCACGCCTAGGCCCGCGCCGGAATGCCACTGCCCAGAACCGTCAAAAAACTGTTCGGAGCCGATATAGCCCGCGTCAACAAAGGCCACGATGCCGATCTTGTCGCGCACAGCAACTCGTGCCTCGGCTGAAATGCCAACGAAACTGCGCCCGCCAACGGTATTTCCGCCACCCAGATCGACGCCAAGGGTCTGATACGGTTGTCCCCGAACAGAACCACCGCCACCCGAATAGAACAGATAATCCGCCGGTGACTGCGCCAAAGTTGGCCCATAGACCGACCCAAGCTGGCCACGCAGTGCAAAAGTTACAGGACGTGTAATGCCAAAGGTTTTATACCCGCGCAGATCGACATAGCTGCGCAACCCGTTCGCCGATCCCGATAACGCAAGGAAAGGCATCAGGCTGGCTTTGGCGTAAAAGCCATCCTTGGCGTCCAGACGGTTGTCGCGGTAATCATGTTCAGCGGTCAGCGGCAGGGTCAACAGTGTGTAATTCTGCGTCCCGAATGCATCGCGTGTTTCTGCGGTGCGCAGGCCTAATCCCAGCGTATAGGTTCGCTCGGCGCTGGCGATCCGCTCAATC
Organism: Sulfitobacter sp.; assembly: GCA_026421135.1. Taxonomy (GTDB): domain Bacteria; phylum Pseudomonadota; class Alphaproteobacteria; order Rhodobacterales; family Rhodobacteraceae; genus Sulfitobacter. Next base: position 2,176 of record JAPKCR010000361.1, read on the forward strand.
CCGGCCTCGACATCTAACTGGCGGGAAAAGTAGAACTCCTCGTCCAGCTGTTCGATTTTGCCCAGAGCATAGAAATTTGTATCCGCGTTAAAGGACGCAGGGCGTTCAAACCGTGTCGACAATCGATAGTCTGTACCGCCCGAACTGCCACCAATGCCAGAAACTTCGCCCTCGACACGCAGGTTTTCCGCCCCGCCCAATAGGTTACGGTGCATCCAGTAGGTGCTGACTGTCACCCCTTCGAGAGAGGACAACTCAGCACCAAACCCGAACCGGCGCTGCGGCGCATCGGCGACCTGAACCGTAATAGGCAAAAGATCCGGTGCCGTGATCTTGTCTGCCTCGATCATTGCAACGGAACTGAAGGCCCCTGTGCGGCGCAAACGGGTTGCAGCCAAATCCAACTGCTCTTCGGAATACACCTGCCCGGTGGGCAAGCCTGCAATCTTGATAATTCGGCCCTGACGCACGGCGCTTTCGCCCTTTATTGTCAGATCGCCAAATCGCAGGCGCGGACCGGGGGCCAGCCGCAGTGTTACGCTTAGTGTGCTGTCGGGCACCCTTGCTGTAATTTGTTGATCCTCCAATGCCGCCTTTGCGTGGCCTTGGTCCCGCCATCCGGTGATGCCTTTGGATACAGCGGTCTTCATCACACCAAGGCTGGCGGGCTGCCCCACTGCGAACCCGTCCGGCAATTCAGTCTTGGGGGCGATTGGCGCGATGTCTGCTTTGGCAAAGCTGAACTTCTTGCCCGGCTGCACATCAATAACAGCCTTGTTGATTTGGGCAGGCGGCGATACCGGCGCAATGCTGGCCGCGTCGACCCCGTCAACGGTGATCTTGATCACGGCTGCGAAATAGCCCTGATCGTAAAGCACTGCCAGCAATCTTGCATAATCCGCCTGCGCCGCAGCCAGTAATTCTTGGGTCGACGGAGTCGCGTCTTCGGCCGTTTGTTCGCGCAGCAATGACCCGCCAAGAACGGCCTCGTAGAGGTCAGACCCTTTTTCTATACCGGTTATGTCCAGCGATGCGGCAAATCCAACGGAACTTCCCCAAAGCACTGCCGCAGCAGCGGTGGTCGCCCGCAAGCCCGCTAGAAATCTGTCTGTCGTCGAACGCGCCATGCGCCACTCCTTCTTCGAGAAGAACGAAACCTGATCCCGTATAAGCTAGACCGTTTAGGCGGCTCGTCAGCACTCAACTTACTTTTATTGGCTTCATAACTGAAACAATCGGTGCGCAGCAAACATTCTGTTGGGCAAAATCGGATTTGTGAACACAATTCTGGAAATACCTACGAAAGTGACCGCATCTGGCGAAAAAGCGCCCCTTTCCCCTGGGCTTAAGAACGCAAAACGCCCGCCAAGGCGATGCTTGGCGGGCGTTTCAATCTAGTCTTAGATAGATCAGGCCGACTTGGCCAGATCGCGCAGAACATAGTGCAGTACGCCACCGTGTTCGATGTATTCGATCTCGATCGCGGTATCGATGCGGCACTTGATCATGATCTCTTTTACCGAACCGTCAGCCATTGTGATCGTGCAAGGAACCTCTTGCAGAGGCTTGATCGTATCCAAGCCGGAGATTGAGACGGTTTCTTTGCCGGTCAGA
>JAPKCR010000362.1 GCA_026421135.1 Sulfitobacter sp.
CGGGCAGGTTTTGCTAGGGCGCTAAGCAACTGTAAGTGCGTTATTTTCCAACTGGTCAAAAAACTAAGGCGCAAAAGTCTGGCATCACCGGCTGAAATTAACCGAAAGCAAAAAAAGTTGTTTTGCAAACATAGGTTTTAGTGTTAAATTAAATACACGTATAGGGTGCGTTCATATTTCCACATTTAGCGTCTCTAAATGACTATGGAAAAATTTCTGGTCACAAGTTACCTTATCCGAACCGCATTAAATATCGTGCGGAGTTTTGACGACATAACAAGTTCACAAAATCGCGGAGCAGGCATTTTTACCTGAATTCCGATGGATGTAAAAGTACAGCACGCCCAAAGGCGCTTGCAACTGGAAAGATTATAACGATGCCACACAAAGTAGATATACATGTAGGACAGCGTATCCGCCAACGCCGTTGGTTGGCCGGAATGACACAACAAAAGCTTGCTGAACTGGTGGGCATCAAGTTCCAACAGATCCAGAAATACGAAACAGGTGCGAACCGCGTCAGCGCATCGCGTTTGTGGGATATTGCAGATGCCTTGGGGGTTGGGGTCGCGCATTTCTTTGAGGGGCTCGAGGCCGGAAAAGATAAGGCCGATTCAGTGCCGGATAACATCCCGGCCGATTTGATTGGCGATAAGGAGGCGATGGATTTGGTGCGTTCCTACTATGCGATCCCCGAAAATCAACGTCGCCGGTTGTTCGAATTGGCGCGTGTCCTAAGTGACGTAGCCTAAGGCCTTTCCCGCCAAGGTTCTTGCAACAACAGCAAGATGATGGCAGTGAAAAAGGCATGGATACTTTAAATCAACTTGATCCGGATGTTTTGCGTGTTGGCCATTTGTTGGCCGATGCGGCACGAACAGCGACGCTCGCCCATTTTCGCACTGCAGATCTGGCGACAGATAATAAGCTGGCAGAGGGCTATGACCCTGTCACCGTCGCCGACCGCGCTGCGGAACGCGCTATGGTGGATATTCTTGCCCGAGAACGGCCAGACGATGCCGTCATGGGCGAGGAATACGGAGCCGTCGCAGGGACCTCCGGCTTAACCTGGGTGCTGGATCCGATCGATGGCACGCGTGGTTTTGTGTCCGGAACACCGACATGGGGCGTGCTGATCGCCCTTGGCGACAGCGATGGCCCGTTTTTTGGCATCATCGACCAACCCTTTATCCGGGAACGGTTTATCGGTGGGCATGGCGTGGCGACCGTCACGGGGCCAAGTGGAACTCATTCCCTCAAGACCCGCGCCCCTCGGGATTTGTCCCAGGCGACCCTCTTCTCCACATTTCCAGAGGTCGGCACCAAAGCAGAAGGATCTGCTTTTGCACAGGTGGCGAAACAGGCCCGGTTAACCCGCTATGGCATGGATTGTTATGCTTACGCACTGGTCGCCTCCGGGCAGGTTGATCTGGTGATCGAAGCAGGTTTGCAAGCTTATGACGTTCAGGCACCCATTGCAGTGATCCAAGCTGCAGGTGGTATTGTGACCGACTGGCGAGGCGGCCCCGCCCATCAGGGTGGCCGGATCCTTGCTGCTGCGAACGCCGAAATTCACGCCCAAGCATTGGCGATCCTCGGGGATTGCCCCGAGTGACATCAGTTCTTATTCGGAACGCCGACAGCATCCTGACGATGGATGATACGCGCCGTGAACTAACCGGTGCCGACATCCTGATCCGCGATGGGGCAATCGCGCAGGTTGGGCAGGGGCTATCTTGCGACGGCGAAGTGATCGACGCCTCCGGATGTGTTGTGACACCGGGCCTCGTCAATACGCATCACCATTTATACCAGACGTTGACCCGTGCAGTTCCGGGCGGACAGGACGCGTTGCTGTTCGGATGGCTGCGCACGCTCTATCCGATTTGGGCGCGGTTCACGCCCGATCATATGTTCACATCTGCGCAGATCGGCCTTGCCGAATTGGCGCTGTCGGGCTGCACCCTAAGTGCAGATCATCTGTACCTCTATCCCAATGGCTCACGGCTTGAAGACACGATCCATGCTGCAACTGAAATTGGCATCCGCTTTCAACCAACCCGTGGCGCGATGAGTATTGGCGAAAGCGATGGTGGCCTGCCGCCTGACGCCGTGGTCGAGGATGAAGCCGCGATCCTGAACGATTGCATACGGGTGATTGATGCCTTCCACGATGCCAGCCCCGCGTCGATGTGCCGTGTAGGGGTCGCCCCTTGTTCGCCGTTCTCCGTAAGCCGTGAACTCATGCGGGACGCGGCAGCCCTTGCACGCGACAAAGGGGTGATGATGCACACCCATCTGGCCGAAAACGATCAGGATATCGCCTATTCCCTAGAGAAATTTGGCTGCCGCCCCGGTCAATATGCACAAGATTTGGGCTGGGTAGGGCCAGATGTCTGGCATGCCCATTGTGTAAAACTGGACCAAAGCGAGATTGATCTGTTTGCACAGACCCGAACTGGCATAGCCCATTGCCCTTGCTCTAACTGCCGCCTTGGGTCAGGCATTGCGCCCGTGCGCGCCATGCGGGACGCAGGTGTGCGGGTGGGCTTGGGCGTCGACGGATCGGCCAGCAATGACGCAGGCAACTTAATCGCCGAAGCCCGTCAGGCGATGCTGCTACAACGTGTTGCCCGTGGTGCCGACGCAATGAGCGCCCGCGAGGCGCTGGAAATTGCAACCCGCGGAGGAGCGGATATTCTGGGGCGACCCGAATGCGGGCGGATCGCTGTAGGCGCGCGGGCAGATATTGCCGTCTGGGACGTCAGCGGCATTGAAAGTGCAGGCAGTTGGGATCCGGCTGCCTTGTTGATGGCGGGCCCGCGTGTCGTGCGTGATCTGCTGGTTGAGGGACGCAAGGTCGTTCAGGACGGGCAGGTTCAAACCATTGATCTGCAGGTTCAGTTGGCGCGGCAAAAGACTTTGGTGAGGGGGCTACAGGCACAGCTATGAAACAATTTGCGATTATATGCGCTGTATTGGCGTCACTTTCGACTACAGCGCTTGCCAACCCAGCGGCGACGCAAGCGCTCAATAGTCTTCGGACCTCAAAGGGCATGGCACCCGTCACGTATTCGGCCAAGCTTGAGGCGGCGGCAAAAGCCCACGCGTTGGATATGGCCAAGCACGGCTATTTTGCCCATGAAGGCCGCAATGGGTCGTCCGTCGGCGACCGCGTGAAAAAGCAGCGCTATAAGTGGTGTTTTGTGGCTGAAAATATAGCCAAGGGACAGCGCGACCTACGGCAGGTCATGCAGGGATGGGCGAATTCGCCAGGTCATTATGCCAATATGACCAACCGCAATGCGGGGTCGTTTGGACTTTTCCAAGGGCCGGACCGTATCTGGGTCATGGTTCTTGCGGCACCTTGCTGATCCAAGCCAGCGGCGTGGCTGCGCCACATTATCTTGATAGGCGCTTGGTGATGAGTGAGCCCACCTGACTAAAGGTCTTGTGTGCCTTGATGTGGCATGCTCCGCTGGGAGTTTTTTCTGGCAAATTGAGAATGACTAGGTTCGTCTTTTTCCTGCGACCCAGACGTCTTGGATCGCGCGGTCATCGCCCATCATAATCGTGGCAAAAAGTTTGTCCCACATCGTTTCTGCGTTTTGAGCCCGCTGCGCGATGGCAGGGGTGGAGGACAGGTTGAGCACAGTGATGTCGGCTTCGAACCCGGGGGCGAGGCTGCCTATCTTGTCGTGCAGGTGCAAGCTGCGTGCGGAGCCTGCCGTCGCGAGCCATATAAGTTGCGCTGCATGTAGGGGAGTGCCGCGC
>JAPKCR010000008.1 GCA_026421135.1 Sulfitobacter sp.
GCCCATGTCCTGAAGGCGCAGAATTTCGCCTTGGTTCATTTGGATGCCGCCATAGATCTGCCAAAGGTATTCACCGAATGCGATTTGAAGGATCAACTGCTCAGTTTCGCCGAATTGACCGTCAGCGCTAAGCTTTTTGGCCCAAAGCTGCATTTGGTTTAAGGATTGCGTATATGTTGCCAGCCAAGCCAAACCATGCGCCGCTGTTTGGTTCGCCTCGACCAATGCGTTTGAGACACGGCCATCGACAGACACCATTTTGCGCACGGACGCTTTGGCTTTTTCAAGAATATCGTCAACGGGGGCCAATGCCTGGCCTGTCAACTCAAGAAGGTCGTCGAGTATGATTTGCGAGCCCATCGTCAAGTCTTGTCCATCATGCGCCATTTCGTACAGTCCTTTTCCAGCTTGCGAAGGGGATACTCCTTTCGCAGGTGCAGCACAATAAAGATACGTTTCAATGCGTCAATTTGGTTGAAAGTTACGCGGTGAAATTCTCGTGCGCTCGCCAACACAACTGCTATGACGGCCCAATGGATATATTTTTCGCATTTCTGACACCGCAGCAGATGGTTTTTGCCTTTGGGATCGCGCTTGTCGCCGGGTTCATCAAAGGGGTCGTGGGATTCGCCATGCCCCTAGTCCTGATTTCTGGCCTTACTTTTTTCCTGCCACCCGAGACTGCCTTGGCGGGGCTGATATTCCCCACTGTAGCGACCAACTTATTTCAGGCGATGCGGCAAGGGGTGCACGCGGCATGGGCGTCCACGAGAATGTTCAAAGTCTTTCTTATTTCTGGTGGGGTCATGCTTGTCCTGTCAGCGCAAACCGTGCGGTTCTTGCCGTCGCAGGTGATGGTGTTTGTGATCGGGGTGCCAATTACGCTTTTTGCGCTATGGCAACTTAGCGGTCGGTCATTCTCGCTTGCGCAACGATCCACGAAAATCGAGGCGCTAGTGGGCGGATTTGCCGGCGCTATTGGTGGTGTTTCAGGTGTGTGGGGCCCGCCGACAGTTGCATATCTAACGGCGCTTAGTACTCCTAAGCAGGATCAGATGCGGGTTCAGGGCGTGATCTATGGGCTTGGCGCAGTTGCATTGCTGTTTGCCCATTTCGGGTCAGGCGTTCTGCGGGCCGAAACCGTCCCGTTTTCGATTGCCATGATCCTGCCTGCCCTTGCCGGAATGTGGTTTGGCAGCCAGATCATGGATCGAATTGATCAGGCGTCGTTCCGGAAAGCGACGCTTGTCATTCTCTTAATTGCCGGTGTGAATCTGGTCCGACGAGGGGTGATGGGCTAACGCCCTATCCCTGGCGCGCGACCGTGACGCCCGAGACGTCCTCGATGAAAGTCACGATTCGCGATTTGACCGCGTCATCTTTGATCGATGCCAATGCGCTTACGATTTCGACGCTTGGGTCGCTTTTGGGCGCATCATTGGTGTTATCGTGCAGCCCTTCGAAAAAGTACGAAGGCGCAACGTCTAGTATAAGAGACAGCTCAAAAAGACGGCTGGCGGCAACGCGGTTTGATCCAATTTCATATTTTTGAATTTGTTGAAAAGACAGATTAAGCTGCTTGGCAACATCTGTCTGCGATAGGCGACGTAGGGTGCGGATTTGTTTCAGCTTTTTACCTACGTGGACATCTACAGGATGGGACATGTTCACTAATACCTCTGGTTGTTGTCATATAGTCATCGCTAGAACTCGTTTTCCGATCAATTGGATAGATTCTTTCAATTTGTGGTTATCAATTCACCCTAGATGTGTTATCTATAGTGCATTAACGTATTACTAATTTACCATCAGGCGGATATGAACAAAGAATCCAGTATCGTACCGGAAGAGAAAGCTGGCGTGAAAACGCCCGCATTGCTTTACGAGATGGTCCGGTCGTTCGTTGTTCTTGCAGATACTTTGAACCTTAGTCATGCCGTCCTGCAGTTGGAAAGTACGCGGCAAACGGTAAGGCGCCACATAAGTCTGCTTGAGGAAATGCTGGGCAAGCAACTTTTCATCGTTAATGATCGGAAATACGAGATCACCGCAGAAGGGGACTCGATGCTTGAGGGCGCACGTGACCTGTTGACCAGATCAAACAACTGGTTGTCTGGAAGCACGACCCACATCGGACAACTGCAACGAATATCAAAGAAAGTCGGGACTGACTGGTATTTCCACCAGCAGCAAAAACCCTTAAGCGAGATTTTCGACTCGTCATCACCCCTGTTGCGAGATGCTTTTAGGGGCTGGTCGTTGGCAGGTGGGTACCTTGAACATGAAGCGATGGCGCATATCAGGTCGCATTTCATCGTGTACCGACCAACTCAATCCGGCTGGATATGCGTCGAGTTTGGCGAAGAATCATTCTACGTAAAGTGGTTTGGTTCAACCAAAGCGCGCAGTAGCGTTGGCCGACCGATCGGTAAAATGCCGGGAGGAGAAGACTTTGCCGCGCTTATAGAGCAGCCATACGGCGAGGTTCGCAATACCCGAGGTGTTCGGCTTGACCACATATCGACTGCCGTCCCGCGCGAAGACGGCGGGCAGCAAATTCGCATTAGTTATAAACGACTTATGATGGCCGGACGTTTTCCAGACGGGTCATTCGCTTTGATTGGCGTCGTGCAGCCAGAGCGGAAAGTCGACATATTTGGCTTTGAAAACCTAGAGGTTTCTGACTTTCCTCACGATGTGAATTCGATATTTTCCGCCGATTTGGCAAAATACGAGCGAAACGAATAAAATTAAGATAAACTTTGCAGAGATGAGTCTGCAAAGGAAACAGCTATGTCGATCCAAAAGATGAACGAGGGCGCGCATTTTCGCGCCTCAAGCCAGGACATTTTACTGCAAAATCGCATTTCGATCTCTGTGGGAACGGATTTCGAGGCCTATGCGAAAGTCCTTGAGGAAGAACGCCCTCAGCAGGTGATCGGCGCGCCCTTTGATCCTGCGTTGCATAATTTGAATGAAGGCAATGCGTTCTGGCTGATCGCTCGGGATGAATCTGGCACGTTGATGCATACTCAAGCCGCCAAGACCATCCGGATGAGGGGCAGGCCTTTAAGCCAGTACATGTTGCAAGGATTTCGCGAATTTCCCCCCGCGATACCGGACCTTGATCTTGACCGGTCTCGTTACCGCGCTGGCCCAGGCGCGCATCGCATTCGCGGAACAGTTGTTTATCACGGCGAAGTCTGGATGGGTGGGCCATCAAACCAGTATCGTGGCACGGGGCTTTCAACTGTCTTGGCGCGCTACGGCATGATGGTCGCAATGGACCGTTGGGAGCCAGACTATCTATTCGGATTTATGGCCAAAGCCGTGGCGTATAAGGGTTTTGCTGAGCGGATGGGATATATGCACAATGAACCCGGCAGTCTCCGGTGGTATCGCAAGGACAACGATACTGCGATCGAGGGGTTCCTAAGCTACCTCAGCAACGAAGATATCCGCTTTTTGTTGGAAATGCCGCTGCAAGAAATTGCGGCGCAAGCAGCCTAACTGAAACAAGAAAGGAGCCGCAAGCGATTGCGGCTCCTTTCTTTTTCATCAGCGGCTAAGGCTTAGCCGATCGCGGCGGCTTTAACGTCTTCATCAATGTAAGGCATGTACTGCTCAAAGTTCTCGGAGAACATCTTGACCAGTTTCGCTGCCTGGCGGTCATATGATTCTGGGTTATCCCACGTGCGACGTGGGTCGAGCAGAATATCAGCAACACCATTCACTGATACAGGTACCTGAAAGCCAAAGTTCGAGTCCTTGCGGTACTCAACGTCGGCCATGGCACCCTCGAGCGCTGCTGTCAAAAGCGCACGGGTCGCTTTGATAGGCATCCGGCTACCGGTCCCGTATGCGCCGCCAGTCCATCCGGTGTTCACCAACCAGCAAGTTGCACCGTGAGTGGCGATCTTTTCGCGCAGCAGATTGCCATAGACCTCGGGGCGCCTTGGCATGAACGGCGCGCCAAAGCAGGTTGAGAATGTTGGCTCCGGCTCAGTTACACCGCGCTCGGTGCCGGCGACTTTTGACGTGAATCCGGACAAGAAGTGGTACATCGCTTGCGCAGGTGTCAGGCGCGCGATGGGGGGCAAAACCCCAAATGCATCACAAGTCAGCATGATGATATTTTTGGGGTGGCCGCCGGTCGCTTTAGCCGATGCATTAGAGATGTAATGCAACGGATAGGCACACCGCATATTCGCCGTCAGTGAATCATCGTTAAAGTCCAGTTTCTTGGTCTCTTCGTCGAAAACCATGTTTTCGATCACAGTGCCAAATTTTTCAGTCGTCGCGTAAATCTCGGGCTCAGCTTCACTGCTTAGGTTGATTGTTTTGGCATAGCAGCCACCCTCGAAGTTGAACGTGCCGTTATCTGACCAGCCATGTTCGTCATCGCCGATTAATGTGCGGCCCGGGTCCGCTGAAAGCGTGGTTTTACCGGTTCCAGACAACCCAAAGAAGATCGCCGTATCGACTGGATTTCCTGTGGCGTGGTTTGCGGAGCAGTGCATCGGCATGATGCCTTTTTCCGGCAGCAAATAGTTCAGCAACGTAAATACAGACTTTTTATTCTCGCCAGCGTATTCAGTTCCACCAATCAAGATGAGCTTTTTATCAAAGTTCATCGCGATCACCGTCTCGGAGCGGCAGTCATGTTTGGCCGGGTCAGCTGAAAAGCTGGGGCAGTTAATGACCGTGAAATCTGCGATGAAATCATCTAACGCTTCGCGCTCGGGGCGGCGCAGCATGTGGCGGATGAAAAGGCCATGCCAGGCCAGCTCGGTCACCATACGCACGTTAATGGCATGTTTGGGGTCAGCACCACCGACAAGATCTTGAACGAAATAGTCGCGACCCTGCATGTGGGCCAGCATGTCTTTGTGCAATGCGTCAAAACCTTCGGGCGACATTGCGGCGTTGTTTTCCCACCAGATTGTGTCGGCAACGCTGTCGGTCTTTACGACATGTTTGTCCTTTGGGGACCGGCCGGTGAATTTTCCGGTGGTGACAAGAAAAGCACCGCCGATGCCCAATGTGCCCTCATCGCGCTTAAGCGCGGCTTCCACCAACGCAGGTTCGATCATGTTGTAATAGACATTACCTAGCCCGCTCATGCCTTGGTCTTCGAGGCGGAATTGCGGATTTACGCGGCCTAATGTCATGTGATTTCTCCTGTAGGTGCGCCGGGGACTGGCGCCAGTTAGTGCACAAAATGCTTGGTCTGGTTGACCGTAAGGGCCTCTTAGCACGTCGATTTATGGTATGAACAGGCGGCTTTGACGCAGTTAGCGCCATCATCGGCTTCTTTGTGAGCTGGGCTTTAAAACAGGCGGGTTTAGGCATGGTAAACTTCTGCATTTATGACACAGCAAGTGCGGCAATTTAGTCATTCCTAACTAAATTGTGGCGGAAATAGGTCCGGAAGTCCTGCTGATTCGCAGTTTGGGATTGATTCGTCACTGTAAATTGGTGATCAGTAAAAGAAAAAAATGATAATTGAGCAGTATAAGGAAACAGGCGATGTCCAAAATTGCATTGGTGGATGACGACAGGAATATCCTGACGTCAGTTTCGATGACTCTTGAAGCTGAAGGTTTTGAGGTAGAAACATACAACGACGGTCAGGCCGCGCTTGATGCTTTCAACAAGAAACTTCCTGACATGGCGGTTCTTGATATCAAGATGCCCCGGATGGATGGCATGGATCTGCTGCAGCGCTTGCGACAGAAAACGGCGATGCCAGTGATCTTTCTAACATCGAAAGATGATGAAATCGACGAAGTGCTTGGCCTGCGCATGGGCGCTGATGACTACGTCAAAAAACCCTTTAGCCAAAGGCTGTTAGTCGAACGCATTCGCGCGCTTTTGCGCCGTCAGGAAGCTGTTGAAACGAACGAAGTCGGTGATACCGAAGAAACCAAGATTATTGACCGTGGTGATTTGCGGATGGACCCGCTGCGCCACGCCGTCAGCTGGAAGGGCAATGACGTCTCGTTGACCGTGACCGAATTTTTGCTTTTGCAGGCGTTGGCACAGCGTCCCGGCTTTGTGAAATCGCGCGATCAGTTGATGGATGTTGCCTATGACGATCAGGTATATGTTGACGACCGCACCATCGATAGCCACATCAAGCGTCTACGTAAAAAGATGCGTACGGCAGATGATGCGTTCTCCGCGATTGAGACACTGTACGGTATCGGCTACAGATATAACGAGGATTGATCTCAAGCATGGCGATTGCCGAAAGGAATTTTGTGCGAGACACGGCCACCAATGTTCGGGACGGCGATGTTGTGCTGGGCGACGATTGGGTCGCCCCGGACAAAAACGCGACCGATGAATTGCGTGACAGCCGTGCCCGTCGCGGTCTGTTTTCCTTGCGGGGCTCGCCGCTTACGCGCAAAATTATTACATTCAATTTAATCGCGTTGAATGTGCTGGTTGCTGGTATCCTCTACCTGAACTCCTCTCGTGACAGTCTAGCGGTGCAACGTGGCGCTTCCTTAGTGTCAGAGGCGGAATTGATCGCCGATATCTTCGAGGCGCAGTTGCCTGCTAAGGCGACGACTGTTCTGGCTGCGAAGGACCCTGTGGATGTTGCCGCAAGTCTGGATCGCCTTGACCTGCGCAGCGGCATCGAAGTCTTTGTGTTCGGACCCGATGAAACCCTTTTGACAAGATCGGAAGGGCGTTCCCCTAAGACGGCTGGGGGGCAGCCCAGAAAGACGCTTTTGACCGACGGACTAAGTTGGCTTTGGTCAAAGGTATCGAATCCGTTTGGCAAAGACGCGCCCGCAGACGTACTTCCTATAGAAGATCAGCTCAAAGAAATGGTTGCGGGCTCCCTTGTCGGGGGAACCCAGATTCAGAATAATATTGATGCGACGGGCGGCACTTTGTTTACGGTGACCACGCCGATCTCGCAGAACGGGGTGCCAATTGGCGTAGTTGCAGTGACCTCTGCGGCAGGCGAAATTGACAAGCTTGTCCGTGGTGAGCGTGAACGCGTGCTGCAAATGTTCGTTATTGCAACGCTTGTTTCAATTGGACTTAGCCTTGTTTTGGCGTCAACCATAGCCAATCCCCTTGCTGATTTGGCTGCGGCGGCCGAACTGGGGCGTGACAAAGACGCACGCAAGATGAACCCCGGTCGCATTCGCATTCCTGATCTCACTGCACGCCCAGACGAAATTGGCAGGCTTTCCGGTGCGCTACGTGGCATGGTGTCTGCGCTCTACAATCGTATCGACGGAAACGAACAGTTCGCGGCGGATGTGGCCCACGAAATTAAGAACCCACTCGCCTCGTTGCGCTCTGCTGTGGGAACATTGCGGCTCGTCAAACGCGAAGACCAGCGCGACAAATTGTTGGATGTCATCGATCACGATGTACGACGGCTTGACCGCTTGGTTAGCGATATTTCAAATGCGTCGCGTTTGGACAGTGAATTGGTGAAAGAAGAAGAAGAGCCGTTCGACTTGCTCTCTATGCTTGGAAATCTTGGCCAATATCTGGGTGAAGACGCCCGCAAGAAAGGCATCGATTTCATTACGGACCTGCCGAATGAGCCGATCATTGTACACGGCCTTGAGGCGCGGCTGGCTCAGGTTTTTGTAAACCTCATCACAAACGCTGCATCTTTTTGCGAAGATGGCGACGCCATCCGTGTATGGGCGCGCAAACGCGAGAACCGCGTTCTGGTCGTCGTCGAAGACACTGGTCCTGGCATTCCGGATCAGGCGCTATCAAAAATCTTCAAGCGGTTTTATTCGCAACGGCCCGATGAGCATTTTGGCAACAATTCCGGTCTCGGCCTAGCGATCTCAAAGCAAATCGTCGAGGCGCACGGCGGTGTCATCTGGGCTGAAAATATTCGTCCAACTGAGGCAGACATAACGTCCGAGCCGCTTGGCGCGCGCTTTGTCGTAGGCTTACCCATCTAAGCCGTGGATGAACTGCCAGAAACCGGACAGATTATCCACGCTACGACTGTTTGTGTCGAAGGCCGAGCGCTTGTTATCTTAGGATCTTCCGGCTCGGGAAAATCGAGTTTGGCGCTTCAGCTTATGGCTTATGGTGCAATGCTCGTAGCCGATGACAGGACCCAACTTGTAAGCGGGCCATCTGGGCTTCTGGCGACATGCCCATCCGCAATCAAAGGCATGGTAGAAGCACGTGGAATCGGTATCCTCAAAGTCCCCTTTGTAGAGGATGTTCCCGTGCACCTCGCCGTCGATCTTGAGCAAACGGCGTTTGAGCGGCTTCCGCAGGATAGTAATATCGAGTTATTGGGGCATTCCGTCCCGTGTTTACACAAAAGTGATAGCCCGCACTTCGCAGCTGCCCTTTTACTCTCCCTCAAGAATGTGCAACCAAAGCGAAATGATTGAACCCATCAAAAAAATCCGACGCGTTGTTTTGGTGACCGGACCTGCGGGTGCTGGCCGGTCCTCTGCACTCAATGTGCTTGAGGATGCCGGATTTGAGGTGATCGATAACATCCCACTGCGGATGTTGCTGGCATTGCTTGATGCGCCTAATCAAGTACGTCCGATGGCCTTGGGTATTGATCAGAGAAATCGCGACTATTCGACTGATATGGTCAATGATGTCATTGCCCAAATGCGGGCGCGCACCGATATCCAAACGGAATTGCTGTATCTCGATTGCGCCACCGAAGTGTTGCTGCGTCGTTTTTCGGAAACTCGACGTCGCCACCCTTTGGCTTTGTCAGATGCGCCGATAGAAGGGATCAGGCTTGAGAAAGAGTTGCTTGCTCCGGTTCGGGCACAGGCCGATACGCTCATCGACACGACCGACCTGAACATCCATCAGCTTCGTGAAGAAATTGAACACTGGTTTGCTATCGGCGGTAGTCACCACCTTAGCGTGTCAGTTCAATCTTTTTCGTACAAGCGTGGTTTGCCACGCAGCGTGGATATGGTATTCGACTGTCGGTTTTTGAGAAACCCATTTTGGGAACCGAAACTGAGAGCCTTGAACGGGACGGATGAGGCGGTTCAAAGATACATAAAGCAGGACCCGCTTTATGCGCCCTTCGCGAAACAGGTGCTTGATCTAAGTCTTTTGATTTTGCCGGCTTGCAAGTCAGAGGGGAAGTCCCACATATCAATCGCGTTTGGGTGTACAGGAGGGCAACATCGTTCTGTGACTTTGGCTCAGGCCCATGCTTTCAGCCTTGCAGAAGCAGGCTGGCAGGTGTCAATTAGACACCGCGAACTGGATCAAAAAAAGCGGGAAGAGACGGCGCGTTGATAGGGATTGTTATCGTAGCACATGGGGGGCTGGCCAAAGAATATTTGGCCGCAATCGAACATGTTGTTGGATCCCAGAATGGAGTCCGCGCAATTTCGATTGATGCTGATCATGATCGAACGGCCAAGGAGCAAGAGATCTGCGAGGCCGCCAATGCGGTTGATACCGGTGATGGCGTCGTGGTCGTGACGGATCTCTTCGGAGGGTCGCCTTCCAACCTCAGCTTGCTGGCATGCCGCCCAGATGACCGCCGCATCATTTATGGTGCAAACTTGCCTATGCTAATAAAATTGGCGAAATCCCGTGACCTAGATGTTCCCGAGGCGGTACGCGCAGCGCTGGCCGCGGGTCGAAAATATATTGACAGCCAGAATGTCAGTGCAACGTAGCAAGGCCCCGAGATGACCCAGGTTTCACTAAAGATCGTCAATGAAAAGGGACTGCATGCCCGTGCCTCTGCCAAGCTGGTCGAGGTCGTCGAAGCGTTTGATGCGCGGGCGGAGGTCAGCAAAGATGGCATGTCAGCGTCTGGCGATAGTATCATGGGTTTGTTGATGTTGGCGGCCTCAAAGGGGACCACCATCGATGTCCAGACTTCCGGTCCCGACAAGGACGCGTTGGCAGAAGCGTTGACAGCCCTTGTGGCCGACAAATTTGGCGAAGGTCATTAGGCCATCAAGCGGATATAAATTATCAATCTAATCTCAGGAACCCTTCGATTTGATCGATGAAACTCAATCAGCTCATGCGACGATAAAAGTTAGCGAAGAGGCCGAGACCGTCTCCGTTACCAAATACGATCGGCGCAGCCTGTCATATGCATCGACCTTTGATCACCCAATAAAGTCGCGTCTGATCAGCTTGATCGAGCTGTTTACAGGCAAAGTTTCGGTTATCCGGATGATCCGCAAATTCGAAAAAAACGGCGCGCCAAAGGGGCAGGGGTTCTGGCGGGCGGCTTTGGATACGATGGGTATCGAACTGACTACGCCCCAATACCAGCTTGACCGCATCCCAAAGTCGGGACCGGTTATTGTCGTGGCAAACCATCCCCATGGTATGGTCGATGGTATGATCTTTGCCGATTTGATTGGACGGGTACGTCCAGATTACCGGATTTTGACCCGCTCTTTGTTGACCTCGATCGACGAGGTCGCAGGCAGCTTTATGATCCCGGTGCCGTTTCCACATGAACCAGACGCCCAACGCAAGGGCGTTGAGATGCGTGCAAAGGCGATGTCCTTCCTCAAGGAAGGGGGCGTCGTTGCGTTGTTTCCATCGGGTGTGGTTGCTACGTCCGAGACCTATTTTGGTCCTGCGATCGAAGCCGAATGGAATGTATTCACAGCAAAAATGATCCGCCGCTCAGGCGCACAGGTCGTCCCGATGAAGTTTCCGGGTTCAAACAGCCGTGCATACCAGATCGCCAACAAGATTTCGCCGATGCTGCGTCAGGGGCTTTTGCTACATGAAATCGTACATGCCTGCGACAAGCCCCAAGGCCCGATCGTCGGGGATCCCTTGACCCAAGCTGAACTGGCAGAGTTTCAGGACGACCCGCGTGGGTTTATGGCATGGTTGCGCAACCATACCTTAAACCTCAAAGGCTAGCTTTGGTTAAAATGGCCCCCAGGGCGGTTCAGTATATTTCTAGCGTGTCGGAACGGGCACATCGCCACGGTAGTCATAAAAACCACGTTCGGTTTTCCGTCCGAGCCAACCCGCTTCCACATATTTGGTAAGTAGCGGGCAGGGACGATATTTTGTATCGGCTAAACCGTCGTGTAGGACGTTCATAATGGCAAGACATGTGTCCAAGCCGATGAAGTCCGCTAATTCCAGTGGGCCCATCGGATGGTTTGCGCCCAACTTGAGCGAACTATCAATGGATTGGACCGATCCTACGCCTTCATATAGCGTGTAAACGGCTTCGTTGATCATCGGCATTAGAATTCGGTTTACGATAAACGCAGGGAAATCTTCCGCAGTAGCTGCTGTCTTGCCCAACTTGTCGACCACCGCCTGACAAGCTGCGAATGTTTCCTTGTCTGTGGCAATACCACGGATCAATTCGACCAGTTGCATCACCGGGACGGGGTTCATGAAGTGGAATCCCATGAACTTTTCAGGCCGGTCGGTTCTGCTGGCAAGCCGCGTAATCGAGATTGACGATGTGTTGGACGTCAGGATCGTCGTGGGCTTTAGATGCGGGATAAGATCTTCGAAAATTGCCTGTTTGACTGTTTCGCGTTCTGTGGCCGCTTCGATCACCAGATCGCTTTGACCAAGATCGCTTAGGGCTTGGGTCATCGTGATACGGGCAAGTGCTGCGTCGCGGTCAGCTTTTGCGACCTTTCCTCGGCTGACCTGACGATCAAGGTTGCGAGTGATGGTATCGATACCGGCTTGCAAGGCGTCTGCGCTGACGTCAGTCAACAGAACGTCGTACCCGGCAAGGGCCATAACATGCGCAATTCCGTTGCCCATTTGGCCTGCGCCAACGATGCCGATTGTCTGGATTTCCATGCGCTGTCCTTTGTTGTTTGCGCGCACCATAGGGCCCACAGGGTAGGCCCTGCAAGGGCCGCATTTGATGACAAGTTTTTGCAAATCCGATCTTTAAGTTATTCGAAAACCTTTGGGGGCATTTTGGCATTTGGGTGAGTTAAAAAAGGGTGGGTGTAATGACCTATAATTCAATGGGGCCAGGTGCCCTTGACTATCTGCCGTGCAGATACGGTACATCGAAATTGCTTTTCAGGGGGCCAAGGCGAAGGTTGAACAAGCCTTACATCGCGTTTGTGGGAGGGACGGAAACATATGGCCGATTTGTCGAAAAACCGTTCTCTGCCCTGGTTGAGGAGGAGATCGGTCAACTGTGTGTAAACTTTGGCTGCCTTAACGCAGGCATTGACGTGTTTACTGGTGATCCTTTTGTTCCTGGTGCGGCTGCAGGGGCGATGATTACTGTAATTCAGGTGATGGGCGCGCAGAATATGACCAACCGGTTTTATTCCGTCCATCCGCGCCGAAATGACAGGTTCGTAGCACCTTCCGACCTACTAAAGACGATTTTTCGCGAGATCGACTTTTCCGAATTTCATTTTAACAAACATATGCTGACGACGCTAAAGAAGGTGTCCGCTGAGCGCTTTGATACGATCCACAAAGAACTGCAAATGGCTTGGGTCGCGCGAATGCGGCTGCTGGTTGGGCAAATGCGGGGCAAGGTGATCCTGCTCTGGTTTGCTGATCGCCCCCCGTCCGAGGGTGCGTTGCCGATGAACAGCCTTGGCGATGACCCGCTTTTTGTGACGCGTGCCATGATAGACGAAATTGCCCCCTATGTGACCAGCGTGGTCAAGGTTGTCCCGTCTAACCTAGCCAGAGAGGAAGGCACCACAAGGATGGTGTTTGCGCCGCTAGAGGCACATATCGCAGGGGAATTGCCCAGCGTGCGCTCTCACGAGGAAGCGGCCGCAGCAGTCGCGCAGGCGATCTCGGTTCTATGATTTGTTAGGCAAGATGCGAGAAGGCCCGCCATTTCTGACGGGCCTTCTCCGATAGAGTTTCTTAGATGGCTTACAGCTTTTCGATCAGCTCTGGCACAGCTTCAAACAGGTCTGCAACCAGCCCGTAATCGGCAACCTGAAAGATCGGCGCTTCTTCGTCTTTATTGATTGCGACGATGATCTTGCTGTCTTTCATACCGGCCAAGTGCTGGATCGCGCCGGATATACCGATTGCCACATACAGTTCGGGGGCGACCACCTTGCCTGTTTGGCCAACTTGCCAATCGTTCGGGGCATAGCCTGAATCGACCGCAGCGCGCGATGCACCAACGGCGGCACCCAGCTTGTCAGCCAGTTTCTCGATCAACGCAAAGTCTTCTTCCGAACCGACACCACGGCCACCGGAAACAACCACACCAGCGGATGTCAGCTCGGGGCGGTCGCTTGCCGCTACGTGATCTTCGACCCAGGATGACAGGCCAGGATCAGCAACAGCCGAAATGGTCTCGACCGGGGCAGAACCACCGGTTCCTGCGGCATCAAATGTCGACGTACGGAACGTGATCACCTTTTTCGCATCTGAGGACTTGACCGTTTGAACAGCGTTGCCCGCATAAATCGGACGCTCGAATGTGTCGGCATCAACAACACCAGATGCGTCAGAGATGATCATCACATCCAACAGCGCCGCAATGCGAGGCATCACGTTCTTTGCATCCGTCGTAGCGGGTGCAACGATGTGGTCATAGTCACCAGCCATCGACACGATCAATGCCGCTGTCGATTCGGCCAAGCGATGACCCAAGGACGGGTCTTCCGCTACGATCACCTTGGATACGCCATCAATCTTGGATGCCGCTTCGCCCGCTGCCGCAGCAGAGCTGCCAGCGCACAGTACGGTTACATCGCCGATCTGCTTGGCTGCTGTGACCGCCTTTGCGGTCGCGTCCATCGCCAGTTCGCCATTGGTTACTTCTGCAAGGAGTAGAACAGCCATTAAACAGCCCCCGCTTCTTTAAGTTTCGCCACAAGCGCATCGACGCTATCGACCTTGATACCGGCAGCACGTTCTGCTGGTTCAACCGTTTTCACGATTTCCAGACGGTTGCCGACATCGACGCCGTAATCAGCAGGGGTCTTTTCATCCATCGGCTTTTTCTTGGCCTTCATGATGTTCGGCAAAGACGCATAACGCGGCTCGTTCAGGCGCAAATCGACAGTTATAACTGTGGGCATCGACACCTTGATAGTTTGCAAACCACCGTCAACTTCGCGGGTGACAACGGCGCTGCCCCCGTCGATTTCGACTTTGGAGGCGAAGGTTGCCTGCGACCAACCCAGAAGGGCTGACAGCATTTGGCCTGTAGCATTCATGTCGTTATCGATGGCTTGTTTACCACAGAGAACCAATTCGGGTTTTTCTTCGTCAACGATCGCCTTAAGGATCTTGGCAACGGCCAGCGGTTCGATGTCGTTATGAACATCGTCAGTGGCGACAACCAGAATTGCCCGGTCAGCGCCCATCGCCAAAGCTGTCCGCAACGTTTCTTGCGATTGCTTTACGCCGATGGATACAACCACGACTTCGTCCACCTGACCGGCTTCTTTCAGGCGGATCGCCTGTTCGACTGAAATCTCGTCAAACGGGTTCATCGACATTTTCACGTTGGCAAGATCAACTCCCGTGCCGTCCGCTTTGACGCGTACTTTCACGTTGTAGTCGATCACGCGCTTTACAGGTACCAATACCTTCATGGGCGTTATCTCTCCTCAGTTTACGACTCGGGTTCTTGACCCAGTCATTTGAACTCTTCGTTTGTGTAACGAAGCATTTCGGATCGAAACAGCTAAAAAACGGCGTTTCGCGTCCTTTGGACGCGGCGTTTTCAACTGTTCTTGTTATCTATTTGCACCAGGCACCCACAATACGTCGTCTTTGCCACTATTATTGGCCATGCGGGCGGCGACAAAAAACCAATCGCTGAGACGGTTAAGGTAGCGTACAACGGCTTCATTCACATCTTCGGTTTCGGCCAAAAGCACGGTTAAACGTTCGGCGCGCCGTGCAACGGTACGGCAAACATGCAGGTGGGCTGCCAGTTCGGTGCCACCGGGAAGGATGAAGCTGCGTAAAGCCTCAAGCTCTTTGTTCATCACGTCTATTTCGCGCTCTAGCCGATCCACCTGTTCGGGGGCAATCCGCAGGGGCGGGTATTCTGCTTTTGCGTCGCCGGCCATGTCCGGGCGGCACAGATCTGCGCCAACATCGAATAGATCATTCTGGATGCGTGAAAGTGCAGTATCGGTTTCGCCTTTCGCAACCAGACGCGCCACACCGACAAAGCAGTTCAGC
>JAPKCR010000363.1 GCA_026421135.1 Sulfitobacter sp.
TGCCGTTCTGGCAAAGCGGACAATGAGAAAGCTAGAAGCTTGATACTGTCAGGCTGCCGCAAAGACGGGAACTTTGCGGCAATCTTCGCAGTCCCGTCCTTACTATGCCTACGACGATTAGCGCGTATAAACTGCAGTCAGATTAGCTGTCGCGATGGTGTTGGCACCTGTCATAAACCCGACCAACGCAGCACTGGCGTTTTCATCAAGGCCAAGCGCTTCGACGCCCAATGCATGCACCTTGAATTGATACCGGTGAACTTCACCAGCGGGAGGGCAGGCTCCACCAAAACCGGGAACACCGAAATCTGTGAGACTTTGAACCGCACCTTCGGGCATGTCGCCACCAACAGAACCGGCGCCTTGGGCCAGAGAGCTTACATTTGCAGGTATATTGAATGCGACCCAATGCCACCAACCGGATCCTGTCGGAGCGTCGGGGTCATAGGCGGTGACAACGAGACTTTTGGTGCCTTCGGGTACACCGCTCCATTCAAGCGCAGGGGAAATGTTGCCGCCTTCACAGCCAAAGCCGCTCAGGACAAATTGATTGTCCAACTGCTGACCTTCCGAAATGTCAGGGCTGGTCAATTGGAAAGCAACCTCGGCCAGAGCCGGTGATGTGATGAGTGCACTAAGTGCTGCTACCATTAGGTATTTCATGTTTTGATCTCCATCAGATGTGTTGAGGGGCCTGTATCGGCCATGCGGGTGGCAAAATATATTACCAAGGACGAACGTCAGTTTTTGCCGTTTGGGGATTGGTCCAGTTTTGGGGGTTGATGCCGGAGCATCATGTTTGGTGCTCTAATTGTGCGGCAAGGATTTCATGGGCCCGATCCAATACGGGCTTGTCGACCATTTTGCCGCGAAACTGAAAGCTGCCTTTTTCTGTTTCGGCGACCTGAAGAACGGCATGCGCCCATTCCACGTTGGCTTGGCTCGGGCTGAATGCGGCGTGAACAGTCGATGTTTGGCGCGGATGAATGCACATCATGCCACCCATGCCAGATGCAATCGCGTGTTCTGCCGCCTCTTGAAGTCCTGTTGCGTCGTCCAAATCTGTAAACACACCGTCGATCGGCGGTGGTAGATTGCCCAGACGCGAATTTGTTACCAGCATAAAACGGGCAGCGTCGAGAGCAGATTGCCCAGCCGGATGGACAATATCCAGACCAAGATCCAGCGATAGGTCAATCGTCCCTAAAAGAAGGCGCCCTAGGTTTGATAGGCTCACGATCTCTCTCAGATCGACAAGGCCTTGCACTGTTTCGATCAGCGGCCAGACAGGGTTCCCCAGATTTTGGGTCAGTTCTGAGCAACACGCCGCATCCGCCTTGGGAAGTATTACCCCCGACAGATTTGGGTGGTTGGCCAAGGTTAAGTCTGCTTCGAAAAATGGGCTATCAGCGCAATTTATCCGAATAAGAATTTTTTCATCTTTCACTTGGTCTAGAAATGTTCGGGCATAATAACGCGCCCTGGTTTTGTCTTCAGGTGCAACCGCATCTTCGAGATCAATGATGACGACATGCGCTCCAGAGCCTACCGCTTTGGCGAAACGCTCGCGGCGGTCCCCCGGTACGAACAGAAAACTGTGGGCGGACTTTGGGTTCAGCATCAGATCACCTTTTCTATTTGCAATGCGGCAATGTCTTTTTCGGAGTACCCAATTTCAGCTAGTAAGCAGGCCGTGTGTTCCCCAAGTGCAGGGACGGCATCCATACGTGGTTCGGTCCCAATACCGCCGGGCGGAAGCAGCGCCGGGATGCGACCAACCGGCGTGTCGACTTTGCGCCAACGATTGCGGGCCGCGAGCTGGACGTGGTTCCAAATGTCCTCCATTTCGTTCATTTTCGCGTTGGCAATTCCTGCTCGATCCAAACGTTTGATGACTTGCTCGGTCGTGCAATCTGCAAAGCTTGTGGTGATGATCTGCGTCAGTGCGACCTTGCTCTTGGCCCGCAAACTGTTTGACGAGAAACGTGAATCCGATGCGAGGGCCGGTGCTTCAAGGACGATTTCGCAGAAGGTTTTCCACTCGCGCTCATTTTGCAGCCCAAGGATGACCGTGTGACCATCACCGACGACAAAAGGTCCGTAAGGAAAAATGGTAGAATGGCTGGCACCAGCACGCGCAGGCGGCGCGGCCCCGTCATATGCGTAGTAAAGAGGGTAGCTCATCCACTCCGTCATCGCGTCCAACATCGACAGATCGATCTCACAGCCTTTACCGGTTTTGCCGCGCTGTATTATCGCCGCGAGAATATTGGAGTAGGCGTACATCCCAGCAGAGATGTCAGCGATGGATATCCCAGCCTTGCTTGGGTTTTCAGGCGTGCCCGTTGTCGTGACAAAGCCCGCTTCAGATTGAATAAGAAGGTCGTATGCTTTGCGGTGTTCATCAGGCCCGCCAGTTCCGTATCCGGAAATATTGCAAACGATGATGCGTGGGTTCTTTTTTGATAGCGCATCGTATCCCAAACCAAGACGTGCAGCCGCACCGGGCGCGAGGTTTTGAACCACGACATCGGCATCTGCAACGAGCTTGTGCAGAATGACCGCACCTTTGGGGTGTTTGACATCCAGCGTTAGGCTTTCCTTGGACCGGTTAGTCCAGACAAAATGCGATGCCATCCCATTGACACGCGTGTCATAGTTTCGCGCAAAATCCCCAACTCCGGGGCGTTCAATTTTGATGACGCGCGCACCGAGGTCCGCCAGTTGCCGCGTCGCAAATGGAGCCGCAATTGCGTGTTCTAGGCTCACAACATTAATGCCTTCAAGTGGCAACATTAGAAAGACCTCGGTAGGCCGAGGACATGCTCGGCAACATAAGACAGGATGAGATTTGTGGAAATCGGCGCGACTTGATAAAGTCGGGTTTCGCGGAACTTGCGTTCGACGTCGTATTCAACAGCGAATCCAAAGCCACCATGAAACTGGAGACAAGCATTGGCTGCTTCCCAGCTGGCTTTGGCGGCTAAGTACTTTGCCATATTTGCTTCGGTTCCGGCAGGTTGTCCTTGATCAAATAGGGCACATGTACGGAACCGCATAAGGTTGGCGGCTTCCAATTCGATCTTGGCCTCGGCAATTGGGAATTGGACGCCTTGGTTCTGGCCGATTGGCCGACCAAAGACTTCGCGTTCTTTGACATATTTGGTGACTTTGTCGAGAAACCAGTAGCCGTCACCAATGCACTCTGCGGCGATCAACGTCCGCTCGGCATTGAGCCCATCCAAAATGTAGCGAAAGCCCATCCCTTCTTCACCGATTAGGTTTTCGACCGGGATTTTCAAATCGTCGAAAAACAGCTCGTTGGTTTCGTGATTTACCATATTCGGGATGGGTTTGACCTCCATTCCGTTGCCAATGGCATCCTTGAGATCAACGATGAAGATAGACATTCCAAGGGACTTCTTTTTAACCTGATCGATAGGTGTCGTGCGTGCCAGCAAGATCATAAGATCGGAATGCTGCACCCGGCTGATCCAGACCTTCTGGCCATTCACCAAATAATGGTCGCCCTTGCGCACCGCTGTGGTCTTGATTTTCGTGGTGTCAGTTCCGGTTGAGGGTTCGGTGACAGCCATGGATTGCAGGCGTAGCTCACCATTGGCGATGCGCGGCAGATACCGTTGTTTCTGTTCTTGAGATCCATGGCGCAGCAGCGTGCCCATGTTGTACATCTGACCATGACAAGCCCCGGAATTGCCACCGGCCCGATTGATCTCTTCCATGATGATGCTGGCTTCGGTCAGGCC
>JAPKCR010000364.1 GCA_026421135.1 Sulfitobacter sp.
AACCATACCCCCCGTTTCCCCAATCGCCTTCAATTGAGTATCTGTCAGATTACGGGTCGCATTACACAATTCATAAGCATTGGAATGGGTTGCCACCAACGGCAATCCCGCCTCGGCCACATCCCAAAACCCCTTCATCGTTAGATGACTGGTATCAACGATCAATCCCAAAGCCGCACACCGCGCGACCAACCGTTTGCCTAAATCAGTTAACCCCGGTCCAGTGTCGCCATCGCGGCCACCCTGAAATGGCACACCCTCTGCAAAGATCGTAGGCCGTGACCAGACAAGCCCCAAGGACCGCAAGCCCAAGGCATAAAGCGCATCCAAGGCCAAGAGGTCTTCGTCAATACAATCCGCGCCTTCAAGATGCAGGACACACGCCAACTCTGGCCCCATGAAGCTTTGGGCAAGGCTAAGCGGGTCGGTACAAATGCGAAGATGCCCTGCGGCTTGTAACCGATGGGCAAGCCCCGCTTGGGCTATTACAGATTGCAGCGCGACACCTGCGTCCAAGGCGGGCGGCAACGGGAAGTGCAGATTGCCCGTTTCAAATGCCGTAAAATCAAACGCAGCCCGCCGTGTTGGCGAAAACAACGCGAAGAACCCACCACCCAAGCCACCTTTGGTCGCTGCTGGCACGTTCACATGGCCAATGGGTTGGGCAAAATCAGCGACAGGATCATCACTGCCGCACCAAAGACGACTTAATGCATCATTGTGGCCGTCAAAAATCAAATGGCTCATTCTTGTTTTCCTTGTCCAGCGCGCAAGCGTTCGTTTTCAGCTTCCAATTCGGCAACTCGTGCCTCCAACCGGCTAAGTTCTGGCCCGACCAATTGGGTCATTTCAGCCGCATCAAACCGAGGTGTGATGTACTTAGGACAGTTCCAATCATGGGCCGTGATCTGGATCGTCATCAATCGATCAGGTGCCTTTGCCCCCTCGTCCATCAATTTCAAAGTCAACTCAGGATGATCCTTGGCATCCAACATCTTCGCATGGCCCTGAATTTTCAATCGCGCCTTACGCGCATAATCCATCGCAAAGACCGAAACGCGATCATCCCCATCCAAATTCCCTGCAGAAATTAACTGACGATTACCGGGATAATCTGCAAATCCAATGGTCGTTTCGTCGATCAGCTTGATAAACCCAACCGCGCCCCCGCGATGCTGGATATAGGGCCACCCCGTTTCGCCCACAGTCGCAATATAGAGGGTGCTTTGGTTCAGCAAAAACGCGATCTCGTCTGGGCCAATCTTTTGCCGTTCAACCTGCGAATAACGCGACGCAAACTTGCCTTTGCTGGCGATACCGTCTTGGCGGGCCTCAACTGCCGCTGTGAACATCATCTCGTCATATCGTGCCATTGTTGCGCCCCTCGTCCATCCGTTTTCCAACCATAGTCTGGCATTTAGGAATACGCATCCCAATTCCCCGCGCCACAGCAAAGCGCCCCTTCCCCTTGGCCCTTGGTTTCGCTATCTGCTGTGGCAACCTAAAAATACCGTTCCACCAAAGGATACTCCAGCCATGGCCTTGGAAAAAAAATTCGACGCGACAACTGCAGAACCCCGTTTGTACCAAGCATGGGAAGCCGCCGGATGCTTTACCGCAGGCGCGAATGCCAAGCCAGAGGCCAGCAGCTATTGCATCATGATCCCGCCGCCGAACGTCACTGGCGTTCTGCACATGGGCCACGCGTTCAACAACACGTTGCAAGACATCATGATGCGCTGGAAGCGGATGCAGGGGTTTGACACCCTATGGCAGCCGGGCACCGATCATGCGGGTATCGCGACACAAATGGTTGTGGAACGCAAGCTGACCGAGACACAGCAACCGTCCCGCGCTGAAATAGGGCGCGAGGCGTTCCTTGAAAAGGTTTGGGAGTGGAAAGAGGAATCTGGTGGCCAGATCATCAACCAGCTTAAGCGCCTTGGTGCGTCATGTGATTGGGACCGCGAAGCGTTCACCATGTCGGGTAATTTCCCTGACGCCGTGATCAAAGTCTTTGTCGAGATGTACAACAAGGGTCTGATCTATCGCGGCAAACGTTTGGTCAATTGGGACCCGCATTTCGAGACCGCGATTTCCGACCTTGAGGTCGAGAATATCGAGATGGCAGGCCACATGTGGCACTTTAAATACCCACTCGCGGGTGGCGCGACCTATACCTATGTTGAAAAGGACGAGGACGGAAACGTTACGCTGGAAGAAACGCGCGATTATATCGCGATTGCAACCACCCGTCCTGAAACCATGCTAGGCGATGGGGCTGTAGCCGTTCACCCAACGGATGAGCGTTATGCGTCAATCGTTGGAAAACTATGCAAAATTCCGGTTGGCCCAAAAGAACTTCGCCGTTTAATCCCGATCATCACAGATGAATATCCAGACAAGGATTTTGGTTCTGGTGCGGTGAAAATCACGGGCGCGCATGATTTTAACGACTACCAAGTTGCCAAACGTGGCGGCATCCCGATGTTCAATCTGATGGATACAAAGGCCGCGATGCGCGCCGATGGGAAGCCGTATGCTGAAGAGGCCGCGATTGCCCAAGCGATTGCAAACGGCACCCAAGAATTCGACGAGGCGATGATCGCCGCGATGAACATGGTGCCCGAAGAATATCGCGGCATGGATCGGCTCAAAGCCCGTAAGAAGGTTGTGGACGATATCACGGCTGAAGGGCTGGCCGTGATGGTGTCCGTGGTTGATATCGATGAAGAGGGTCAGGAAAGTTCCAAGCTGATCCCGTATGTTGAGAACAAGCCGATCATGCAGCCGTTTGGCGACCGCTCTAAGGTCGTGATCGAACCGTTGCTGACGGACCAATGGTTTGTGGACACAGACCAGATCGTTGGCCCCGCGCTGGACGCGGTGCGCAATGGTGATGTGAAGATCATGCCAGAGAGCGGCGAGAAGGTGTATTACAACTGGCTGGATAATATCGAGCCTTGGTGTATCTCGCGCCAGCTCTGGTGGGGGCATCAGATACCGGTTTGGTACGGGCCGATTTGGGCGAATAATCAGTTTCATGACGGCCAAGTCGCTTTTTCCGCGGCAACAGAAGAAGAAGCCATGGATCTTGCGCGGGATTACTATCCGAGCAAGCTAAATATCAGAATTTCTACAGCTGACGCGTCGATAATTCGAAACGAACTCACTGACGAAAACCCCTTGCCATGGAAAATGCTTTCAACAATGAGCGCGGAGCAACTGGTCAGTTCCATTGGTGAAGGCTTCACATTGAGCCTCTACCGCGACCCCGACGTCCTAGACACGTGGTTCTCCTCCGGCCTTTGGCCTATCGGCACGCTTGGCTGGCCCGAAGAAACGGATGCGCTCAAACGTTACTTCCCCACCTCTGATCTGATCACAGGCCAAGACATCCTGTTCTTCTGGGTCGCGCGTATGATGATGATGCAACTGGCCGTCGTGAATGAAATCCCGTTCAAAACCGTCTATCTGCACGGCCTTGTCCGCGACGCCAACGGCAAAAAGATGAGCAAATCAACCGGTAACGTCATCGACCCGCTCGACATCATCGACGAATACGGCGCCGACGCGCTGCGCTTTACCAATGCAGCGATGGCGTCGCTTGGTGGCCCGCTAAAGCTCGATACCAAACGGATCGAAGGCTACCGTAACTTTGTCACCAAGCTGTGGAATGCCGGCACCTACGGCGATTTCAAAGGCACGTTTGATGTGCCCCACGCGGACGGTGTGCCCGAAACCAATCTGCCG
>JAPKCR010000365.1 GCA_026421135.1 Sulfitobacter sp.
CACCCAGTCAATAGCGGTCTTGCCGCCAAGTCCAAGGTCAATTCGCGCGTCGAGACATGTTTGCGTCAGGTTGAGCGTGGCACCGGTGGCCCAGCGGATATTCTCGGGGCCGCCGGTGAAGTCACGCAGTGTATGAAAGGGATGCGAGAACCGGATACCGGCAAGATCAATAATCTTAGACCAAAACCAATCGGGGTCGGCGTTGGACCGTTCAAGCAGGTCTTCGTATGTATCCGCGCCACAATGGTTCAGAAAACCGGCAAGATTGCTGTTTTTACGGATATCATCGGCGGGATCAAACATGTCGGACCTTGTGAAAAAGGCCGCGCCGTAGCGCGGCCAGTTGAGGAGGTAGTTCTTTTATTTACCTTCCAGGGGGCGCACGCGCCCGACTAAAATGCCTAGCCGTGCATGGACAAGCCGCCCGACACGGAAATGACCTGACCTGTGATGAACCCAGCGTCCTCCGACGCTAGGAAGCAGACAATCCCAGGGTAATCTTCGGGCTGGCCAAGTCGCTTCATCGGAATGGCGCGTTTCAAGCCTTCGGCAATCTTTACGCCGGCTTCGCCTTCGGCAAAGCTTGCAAACAACGCTGTGTCAGTCGGCCCTGGAGATACGGTGTTCACCTGCACACCTTTGCGGGCCAGTTCGCGTGCGACTGTTTTCGAAAAAGAGATGATTCCGCCCTTGCAAGCCGAATAAACCGCTTCCCCGGACGATCCGACACGCCCGGCATCCGAAGCAATGTTGACCACGCGACCGCCCCCATTCTTAACCATTCCGGGCAGTACCGCGTGATGCATATGCAGCGGCCCATAAAGGTTTATTGCAATGATCTTGTCCCAGAGCGCGACATCGGTATCGAGGAACGGCTTTGCGACATCCCAGCCCGCATTGTTGACCAGAACATCGATAGGCCCGCCCGCTTCGAATGCAGTTACAGCGCTATCGACTGCGGCGCGATCCGCGATATCAACCGTGTAGGCGCTGGCCTTCCCACCATTTGCCTCAATAAGCGATACGGTTTCGGCCGCGCCGTCCGCATTGAGGTCAAACACCGCAACTTCGGACCCTTCTTCGGCGAAACGTTTGCACACTTCGCGTCCAATCCCACTGCCACCACCTGTGACGATCACTCTTTTACCTTGCAGTCCACGCATCCTGTAACTCCTCTTGGGCCCTTGCTGTTTAGTCGCGCACGGGCTAAAATCTAACATCTGTTTGAATTTATCTGCTTGATATCGGTGTGTCCAGAGGTATTTACCCATGAATATGACGCCCAAACCCCAAAACGCTGTGCTGCATGACGGACAGCCAAGTAAGTCCGAGCAGACGCGAGAGACGATCCTCGCGGCGGCGGCACAGTTTTTCCGCAATGAAGGGTACAATGCCGCGACCATGCGCAAAATCGCCAAAGTTGCAAATATGGAAGCTGGCAGCATCTACTACCACTTTTCGTCCAAAGAAGACATTCTGGGTGAAGTTATGGAGCTTGGGTTGCGCCGCCTTTATGTCGAGGCGTCGCGGGTTCTGGCCGAGGCTAGGGCGCAGGACAAGGATTTCCGACAGGTCCTGTCAGAGATGGTCGATACACACCTGACCTTTCTTTTGTCTGAAGGCGATTATACATCCGCCAATATTCGCAACTTTCCGACGCTACCCAAAGAGTTACGCCAAAAACACCGGCCGCTGCGACGCGCATATTCCGACCTGTGGAACGGTTTCTTGGTAGAAGCCCAGCAGAATGGCTGTGTTCGCACCGATATCGCGATCAGGCCTGTACGCCAGTTCGTGCTCGGCGCGCTCAACTGGACGGTCGAATGGTATGACACGGAGCGTTTTCCCGTCGCAACACTGTCCGAGCGGGTTACAAGGCTATTGCTGGATGGGATGGCCACAAAAGAGCACGCTCTGGTTCTTGTCCCCCGGCATCGCGACCGGCAGATTTTTGAACCGGAAGCCGATACCAACAAGGCAGCACGTACACGTATGCAAGTGCTATCTGCGGCCGCGCGGATCATCCGCGACCGTGGCTACAAAGCGGCAACAATGCGGGCCATTTCGACCGAGGCTGGGATCGAGGCCGGCAGCATCTACTACCATTTCGGGTCAAAAGATGACATTTTAGATGAAGTGCTGGATTTGGGGCTGCGCGATCTATTGAAGGGTGTGACTAGGACCGTTTCTGATTGGGAAAAGTTTCCTGATGACCTGAGCAGAATGTCTGCAGCGATCAAGACACATATGGAGTGTCTGTTTCAGGCCAGTGAATTCACTTCGGCAAATATTCGAATCTATGGTCAACTGCCCAGTAATGTGCGCGCTCGCCATTGGCCAGTGCGCCATGAATATGCGCAGCTTTGGGACCGCATTCTGAAAGATGCGCAAGACTCCGGTTGCTTGCGTTCCGATATCAGGATCGTCCCTTTGCGGCAGGTCATGTTGGGTGCATTGAACTGGACCGTTGAATGGTTTGACCCAAAAAAGGCGGGGCAGGAGGGAAATATCTCGTTGCCCGAACTTGTCGAAATTCTGCAAAAACTGCTTCTTGGCGGACTGTCGAAGTAAAACAACACGTTCGTCTGAATGCGCCGGAAAGCCCCATTTTTCAGATCAGCTCGGGCTAAAGCCTTCGGCGAGACTGCTTAAAGGTTTACTGATCTGATTGATGCAAGGCATTTCACTGCAAGCCTTTGTTGACAAATTTGACAATTGGCGAAATAACCAAGCAATCGTTTGCTTATTTAAGGAATCACGATGACAGCCTTGGCACCCAAAGCCAGAAGCAACAATCGCCGAGAACTCATTCTTGACGTCTCGGCGCAGCAGTTTGTTGAAAAGGGTTTTGCCAGTACGTCAACGCGCGATATCGCCAAGGCAACCGGCATGTTGCCCGGTTCGCTGTATTATCATTTCGCATCAAAAGATGATTTGCTTGTCGCCGTATTCGAAGAAGGCGTGCAGCGGATAAGCGCCAGTGTGGATACAGCCCTGGAGGCCGCGGGCGCGGACCCCTGGGTGCGCTTGCAGGCCGCCTGCGAGGCGCACCTGGCGATGCTGCTGGGTACAAGCAGCTATGCCCATGTCGTGATCAGAACGTTGCCGTCAGATTTCAGCGACGCGGAAAAGACTCTGGTTGGCTTGCGTCGGCAATACGAGGCGCGGTTCACGAGGCTTTGCGATGCGTTGCCATTGCCGCCACAGACCGACCGAAGCGTTCTGCGGCTGATGCTGATTGGCGCAATGAATCACACGCCAGTCTGGTACCGCGAGGGTCGCGATACACCAGCCGGACTTGCCCGTAAATTCATCGAAAATCTGCACGTGCCGCTGGTCGGGGCAGGGGCCAGCGAAGCGGCCCGTACAGATGCGTCAGGTGAACCAGTTTCGAGGAGGATTGAGGATGAATGACGTTCTGTTGGCCCCTGCGCGGGTGCTGGTTACCAAGATCGGACTGGACGGGCACGACCGCGGCAGTCGCATCATCGCGGCCTATCTGCGCGATGCGGGCATGGAAGTGATCTATACCAACCCCTGGCAGGCCATCGACGCGGTTGTGGCGCTGGCGCTCGAAGAGGACGTGGATGTCATCGGCATCAGCTCTTTGGCAACCGATCATCTGTTGGTTCCAAAGCTGATGGTCGCGCTGGATGCGGCCGGGTTGGGCCATGTGCGCGTCGTAGTCGGTGGCATTGTGCCCGATGAAGATGAAGCGAATCTGTTGGCCGCAGGCGTTTCGAAGGTGTTTCA
>JAPKCR010000366.1 GCA_026421135.1 Sulfitobacter sp.
TTTTCGCACAATGCGACCGCTGTTGCGGCTTGGTCCTGTGTAAGATGCTGATACGCAGGTCGTGGCAAATGATCGTACCAGACACCGCCACAGACCGCGTCGAGAACAATGCGTTGAAAACAATGGTCATTCCAGACGGGCCAATGTTTGTGCGACGTCCGGGCAAGCATTGGCATGGTTTCTTTTGTGAGCACCTTATAACGGGTCACAAGATCGGCAGTGCGGGGTCTCAAAGGCAAACTCATGCTGGCACGCCATTCATCGTTTCGTCCAAAATACGTGGAATGTTTTTCCTGACTTTGAAAAACCCGGCGGTGGCATGGGGCCAGATCGCGCTGTCCCAACCGCGTCTTTGCTCGCACAGCGTTATGCCACGCGCCGCGAGGGCCGGCATGGCCGCGTCAAGCCAATCGCGCAGCGGGCCATGCGTGACGTAGGGCGTAAATATCTGTTTCGCATTTGCAGATGCCGCCCAGTCGACAAGGCCTGCGGGATCGGTCGCGGTTAAGGTCTGCGGCGCACAGTTCAGGCGGGCCGCCGCATCGCACAATGCAGCTTCTTCAAAACGGCACACTGCGTCTGACACGGGATGTGGTGATCTTAAATGACTGCATGACAGTGTTGCCACCGCCTCCACATCCAGTGTGTCCAAGTTGAAATGCTCAACAAGGCAGTCTTCGTCGGTAATCAAAACAGCCGTCGACACGCCAGGTTTCGCCGTTTGCATGTCCCGCATGGGTTGCACCGTTGGCAGCCCGTCAGGTTCAGATGCTTCGAGGCCTTGGATTACCTCGGCCAGTTCGCCGTGTGCGGGGGTGAAGCGCCCGTTGGTAAAAGTATCAATATTTTGACGCCGCGCAGGATACGGTTTGCCGCGTGTGTGCAGGCCTGCCGCCCACCTCCAGTTCAGCGTGTTTGCCGCGGCATCCCCATCCAGAAGATGGCGATAGAAAAAGTCTGCCCCTAACCTCCAGGGCAGCTCAAGCGTGAAAATCCAGATTGAGGCAAACCACATCCGCGAATGGTTGTGCAGATATCCGGTCTCAGTCAATTCTTGCGCCCAACTGTCGAAATAACCGAGGCCGGTCTGCCCCGCCTCGGCCAATTCGATATTGCGGCGCAAACCGCGATCCCGTTTTAAGGCCGCTAAATCCGCGTCTCGGCCCACCACATAGCTGCCCCAAACCTGCGGGCGACGTTCCAGCCATCCCTTGTAATAGCCTCGCCATATCACTTCTTCGATAAACTTGGACGCATCATCAAACCCGTGGGCAGCAAGCGCGGCAGTGACGACCTCATGCTCGGAAATCAGGCGACGGCGGATATAGGGCGAAAGCATCGATACGTCAGTATGGTGTCCCGGCCCGTTGTCGTAATTGCGGCTCTGTTCATACTGCGGCCCCATGCCAGCAACGAAGGCTTGCAGCGCAGCAAGACCCGCCTCACGTGTAGCAACAATCTCGGTCATGGGTATCTTCGCCTATCAGTTTATCATATCTTCGAACAGGCCGTGATACCGACGATGCTGTAATCTATCGTTCACATTGCGACGGTCATCATCTTGCCACGGCGCGTGTTCCGTATTTTTGCGCGTCACGCTTTCAGACGGGCGGTCAAACCGGGCAAAAATGTTTGCGTGTGTTTTTGTATCGGACATCATCGCGCTCCTTTTTTAATTTGCTTACTATTTTTAGGTTCCAACCCCGTGTTCGGTCCCATTTTAGATGGCAGACCTGTCGCGCGGTTGTGGCATATTGCGTGCCTCTCTTGCAATGCGCCGCACTTGAAGCATTTACAGTGTATGGATCCACAGCCCCCGCTAATGCGATTTATCAAACTGGCCCTTTTGACGTTGCGGCCGCCCCCTGGGCCCACGCGCATTGCGACGGCGCTTGCGTACGGGGTGGCGTGCCACTTGTTGTTCGCGCTCGCGGTTCTGTCAATGATTGTTGCGATGTTTTTTGGCATGAGCATGAGTTTTGGACGCGTGCCCGAACCCTATGCCATGCTGGCAAATGCAGTTCTGATCCTTCAGTTCCCCATCGTTCACTCGCTGCTGTTGACGCCAAAGGGGGGGCGGATACTGGCACGACTGGCACCCAGCCGGACCGCAAAAACGCTGTCAACGACGACCTACGCCACTGTCGCGTCTGTACAATTGCTTGCGCTGTTCACATTGTGGACCCCAAGTGGCCCAATCTGGTGGGAAGCCTCGGGTAGCGCTTTCGTCGTAACCTGTGTGCTTTACGGGCTGTCGTGGGTGTTGCTTTTGTGGGCCAGCATTGACGCAGGTGCGGAAGTACAATCCGGTGCATTGGGCTGGATGTCACTGATGCAAAACATCTCACCAGTTTTCCCCGACATGCCCACCCGTGGCTTATTTCGAATCATCCGCCAACCGATCTATGCCGCATTTGCGTTGACCACATGGACGGTGCCGGTGTGGACACCGGACCAGTTGTTTTTGGCAATCGGCCTCACCTCTTATTGCGTGATTGCCCCGCTGCTGAAGGAACGTCGCTTTAGCAAACGTTATGGTGACCGCTTTACCCATTATCGAAAAAAGGTGCCTTATATGATCCCGCGCATATTCAGGAAACACTCGTAATGACGACACAACGCAACAACCTTGAGATTTATAATGATGTCGCCGCCGACTGGTGGTCTGATGAAATTCGCTGGGTTCGGACCTTGAAAAATCTGGTCCCCGGTCGTCTGAAATGGTTTGATAAACAAACGAGGTGGGAGGGAAAAACCGTTCTTGACCTTGGCTGCGCGGGTGGATTTGTGGCCGAGGCACTGGCGCGCAAAGGCGCGCAGGTCACCGGAATTGACCCTGCACAAAGCGCCATTAAAGCCGCAAAAAGCCACGCAAAATCCAGCAACCTCGATATTACCTATGACGTTGGTCTGGGTGAACAGATGCCCTACGCCGATGACACATTTGATATTGTTGTGTGCGTCGATGTTCTGGAACATGTCCGCGATCTAAGCGACGTTTTGGCCGAGGTTGCGCGCGTTCTCAAACCTGGTGGTCTGTTTTTGTACGATACCATAAATCGCAATCCAATCGCGCGCCTCGCCACCATCACCATTGCCGAAGATATCTTGCACCTTCTTCCCAAAGGCACCCATGATCCAGCGATGTTTATCAAACCGAACGAGCTTCGCGCCGCGATGACAAACGCCGGACTGACCTGTGGTCCACAAACGGGGCTAGGACCGCGCGGCGTGAATGGCCGGTTCGACATCACGTTTGGCCCGCTGCCGTTCAAGACTATTATATACATGGGAATGGCACGGTTGCCGGAGGTCGTGGCATGACGACAATCGCCTTGTTAACCACGGCGCTCTTGTTTGGCGGGGTGACATTGTTTTCGTTTGGCTTTGCTGCGTTTTTGTTTACATCTCTCCCAGCTGAAACTGCGAGCCCCTTGATTCGAAAGGCGTTTCCGCATTTCTATTTAGGCGTCATCATCACGTCCGCACTTGCAGGGGTAAGCGCGGTGGCGTCTGATACAATGTCGGGCGTACTTTTGCTTGGAATCACGGTAACAACTATTCTGGCGCGTCAGATTCTGATGCCGATGATTAATGCGGCCACCGACGGCGGCCAGAAAAAACAATTCAAGGTGTTGCATACCGGTTCTGTTGTTTTGACGCTCACGCATATCGTGATCGCTGCTTATGTGATCTTACGCATCGCGAACCCGTGAAAATCGACGATTTGAAAACTTCGCCTGATTAGGAAT
>JAPKCR010000009.1 GCA_026421135.1 Sulfitobacter sp.
CGCGAGAGGGCTGCTTGCATGGTGGATCGCAAGGCTGCTTGGTGACGAGCGTCAGCCCCTGCGTATTTTTCCGGATAAAACGTCATACGCAGCGCAGGATGAACGGTGTTCGATATGAAAAACAACCACTTAAGAAAATCCGCGCGTTTGGGGCTGTGCACCTTTGGCCCTAATTCGCCATGCCGGTCCGTCAACCAAAGCAGAATAGCCCCGGTTTCAAAGATCGCGCCATCGGGGCATTCCAACACAGGGATCAACCCGTGCGGGTTTAGCGCCAGATAGGCTGGCGAGGTTTGCGCCGACGCTGCCCGATCAACCAAGACGGTACGATAGGGCTGGCCCAATGCCTCAAGCGCCAACCGGATGATAAGCGAAGCATTGTCCGGCGCATAGTGAAGGATATAGCTGTTCATACTCGTGTGTTAGCAAATTGCAGACTGACAGAGCGATTGAAAACGACATTTCCTCGCGCATTGCAGAAGGCGCAGTCAGAAAACGCGCCTAGCTAGGCCGCAACGCACCGTCTTCGACGCCGATACGGTGGTACAGCATGGCGGCATTTAGCACGCTGAACAGAAGCGCAACCCAGACCAAACCCAGCACCATCGGGGCCGCGAAAATCTCGAACACGACAAGGGTGTAATTCGGGTGCGGAATAAACCGAAACGGCCCTTTGGCCACAAGGGGTTCGTCGATAACGATGATCCGCGTGGTCCAGCGCCGGCCCAAGGTGTCAAGGATCCAGACCCGAAAAACCTGAAAGACCGCATAAAGGGCCAGCCAGCCAAGGTGGATTTCTTGGGAGAAGCCAAAGATCAGCAAGCACAACACCCACGCGCTGTGTAGGGCGACCATTACAGGATAGTGGGCAGCACCAACCTCATGTGCCCCGCGCGCCAGCAAGGCTGCGGTGTTGCGTTTTGCGATGACAAGCTCGCCCAACCGTTGAACAACGATAAATGCGAGAAAGAGGAATGTACCAAGTGTCATGGTGTCACCGTAAGCGGCAACATTGATGCGGTAAAGCCGGGGCCAAGAGCGCATAATGCTAATTGCCCGATTTGGCCTGATTTCAGCACGCGATCCAACACGAATAGCGCTGTGGGGGCCGACATGTTGCCCGCTGCACGCAAGATTTCGCGTTCGGCGTCCAAGCTGCCGCGGGGCAGATTCATCGTGCTTTCAATCGCCTCGAGCACCTTTGCCCCGCCGGGATGACAGACAAATCGGTCAATCGCCTCAAGCGGCAGATCAGCGCGGTCAAGCATCGCCAACACAGCTTTACGAAAGTTATCTTGTACAAAGCTCGGGATAGAGCGGTCAAACACGACGCCAAGTCCGTTCTCATCAACATCCCAACCCATAATGCCCAAGGTATCGGGCCAGATGTGCTCTTGGCCGTCGCCCAGCGTCACCTTACCCGCCACCGCAGAACTGCCCGATCGTAGCACCGCCGCAGCGGCACCATCGCCGAACAAGACGGTTGCAATGATGTCAGCCTTTTGCAGCCGGTCCGTTCTGAAAGAAAGCGAACAGGCCTCGGCGGCGACCATCAGCACGGTTTGACCGTGTCGCGATGCGGCAAGCCTGCGCGCCAGCGAAAGACCCGTCACGCCGCCTGCGCAACCCAGACCGAATACCGGCACACGTTGTACGTCTGTACGAAATCCCATCGCCTTGAACGCCTGTGCCTCTAGCGTAGGGGTCGCGATGCCTGTGGAAGACACGGTAACGATCACGTCAACCTCGGCCGCGGCGCAATCTGCGTCAACAAGCGCAGCATTTGCCGCATCAATGAACATTTGCGTGCCAGCCTGCTTATAGGCTGCACCGCGTTCGGCCCAGTTGTGGTCCTTTTCATACCACGCAACCGGTTGCACCAGATGCCGCATATCAACACCAGCATTCTCGAACGCGGGGGCAAGCCGCTCAAAGTGCGTATAGCGCGGACCCAATAGGGCGCGGGCATAGTCTTGTGCCATAGCCTGAGGCAATTTGTGAGGTGGTAAAGCGGTTCCCAGACCTGCCAGTGTCACGCTGATAGCGTCCGCGACCTGCGCGATGGGGGGGCTGGACATCTGTAACATCTGGTACTCTTTCAAAGGCAAACTGCTGCACACAACGTAGCCCTATCTTAGGCGTTATCCAGTTTCAGCCTGTCCTTGTTCAACGGGCCTGCGACAAGAGTCACAAAGCCAGGTCGGTTTAGCAGGTTTTGAGGGGTCGCACCCATCGCCGTCAGAGTCTATAAGGGCAGCGATAAATCAGGAGTCGCTATCATGGCCGGAGAACTGTCACCAATTGACAAGGCGAAATTTGTAGCCGCCAAACGTGCCGCGCAATTTGTCGAAGACGGCATGCGCGTCGGGCTGGGCACGGGGTCAACCGCTGCATGGCTGGTGCGCTGTCTTGGCGAAATGGTGCGCGATGATGGTCTGCGGATCAAGGGTGTGCCGACGTCTTCACGTACGGCGCAGCTTGCCCGCGAAGTGGGTATCGAAGTCATCAGCCTGGACGAGGCGAAATGGCTGGACCTGACCATTGATGGTGCAGATGAATTTGACGGGGAACTGAACCTGATCAAAGGCGGCGGCGGTGCTTTGCTGCAAGAAAAGATCGTGGCGACCGCCTCCGACCAGATGGTGGTAATTGCCGATATCGGCAAAGAGGTTGAAACCCTTGGGGCATTCCCATTGCCCATCGAGGTTATCCCCTTTGGCTGGCAAACGACCCAAGCCTTGGTCGAGGAAACGCTGATTTCGATGGATGTGTTAGGGCGCACGTCAACCTTGCGGATGAATGGCGACATTCCCTTTATCACCGACGAGGGCAATTATATCATGGACTTGCACCTGAACCGGATCGGCAATGCGCGCCAATTGTCGCTGGTCATCAATCAGATGCCGGGTGTTGTTGAAAACGGACTGTTCATTGATATCTGTGATGCAGTGGTGATCGGCTTTGGCGATGGCCGCGTCGAAGTACGCGACATCAACGAAGGTACGGTCGACCGTGATCGCATTGATTTCGTCGAGACGGACAATCTGTTTTCCGACTTGAACGACTAATATTGAAGAGGCCCCGACCGATGAGTGACTTTGATTTTGATCTATTTGTAATCGGTGGTGGCTCTGGCGGCGTCCGTGCAGCACGTGTTGCGGCCAGCGAACATGGGGTAAAGGTCGGCCTGGCCGAAGAAGACCGCTATGGCGGGACCTGCGTGATCAGGGGCTGTGTGCCTAAAAAGCTGATGGTGTTCGCATCGGGTTATTCCGGATTGGCGGACGAGGCACAGGCCTATGGCTGGGACATCAAACCCGGCACCTTCGACTGGCATTCCTTCCGCAAGCGCCTGCATGCTGAGCTTGACCGTCTTGAAAGCGTGTACCGCAAACTGCTGGCAGGGTCCGGCGTTGAAACCTTTGACGCCCACGCCACGATCAAGGATGCGCACACGGTGGAGTTGTCCACCGGAGAGGTAAAGACCGCCAAGCATATTCTGGTCGCAACCGGTGGCCGACCTGTGCGGCCCAATTTGCCAAATGCCGATTTGGGCATTGTGTCGGATGATATTTTCCACCTCGATAGACTGCCCAAGTCGATCCTGATCATCGGTGGCGGCTATATCGCTTGCGAATTCGCCTGTATCTTGCAGGGGCTTGGTGTCGAGGTCACACAATACTACCGTGGTGCGCAAATCCTGCGCGGCTTTGATGATGAGGCTCGTGGTCTGGTCGCTGAATCGATGCGCGAAAACGGCATCGACATTCACACCGGCACCAACATCGTTGAAATGGCGCTTGAAAACGACCATGAAGAAGGCAGCACCCCAAGCAATTCAGACGCGGCCATGGGGGCCACGGTAGAGCAGGCAGGCGAACTGAGCCGCCATAACGCGGCCGCCCGCCAAGGGACGCAAGGCCCGATCTGGGTAAAGTCCACCAACGGCGGTGAGAAAGTCTTTGATATGGTACTGTTCGCCACAGGCCGCACCCCGATGACAAAAGACATGGGTCTCGAAGAGGTCGGCGTTAGCCTTGGCCGCGGGCAAGAAATCAAAGTTGACGAGTATAGCCAAACCGGCGTGCCGTCGATCTATGCCATTGGCGACGTGACCAACCGCGTAAACCTGACACCCGTAGCGATCCGCGAAGGTATGGCATTTGTCCAAACTGTCTTTGCCGGGAACCCGACACCGGTTGATCATGACCTGATCCCGTCGGCGATCTTTACGCAGCCTGAAATGGGCACCGTGGGCCTAAGCGAAGAAGATGCCCGGGACGCAGGCCCTGTCGAGATTTACGCGACATCCTTCCGCCCCATGCAAACGGCTTTTGCGGAACAGAATCAACGTGTGATGATGAAACTGATCGTGTGTCAGGACACCCGCGTTGTTCTTGGGTGCCACATCGTCGCACCAAATGCAGGCGAATTGATCCAACTGGTGGGCATCGCGGTAAAAGCGGGGCTGACAAAAGAACAGTTTGATGCGACGTGTGCAGTACATCCGACCATGTCCGAAGAACTGGTAACCATGCGTGAACCAACGCGGACTGCTTGAAATACGGGCTGCTATGCCCAAGTTTAAATAAGACGAGACCGCGTTTGCGGTCGTAACAGGGAAGAATTTATGGCTGGAAATACAGGCGGCCCTTGGGGCGGCGGAGGAAACTCAGGCGGCGGAGATTCTGGCGGTGACCAGAACAAGCCAAACGGCAACCGACCAACAGGTGGGGGCCGCGGTCCCGGTGGCGACAAGCCCCAAATTCCCGAAATCGATGATCTGGTTAAAAAGGGTCAGGAACAGCTGCGCGTTTTAATGGGCGGCAAAGGCGGCAGCCGTGGAACACGCGGCTCTGGCGGTGGTAACGGTGCCAGCAATGGCCCTCGATTGACGCGCGGTACAGTCGGTCTGGGTGCATTGGCCGCCGTCGTTCTTTGGGGCATGGCCAGCTTTTACACGGTGCGCCCTGAACAGCAGTCGATTGAGCTTTTCCTTGGTGAATTTTCGGGCATTGGCACCGAAGGTCTGAACTTTGCGCCATGGCCGTTTGTGACAGCCGAAGTTTTCGACGTGACGACCAACCGTGCCGAAACCATCGGCGCTGGGCGAACGGGGGGCGACAACGAAGGTTTGATGCTGACAACGGACGAAAACATCGTCGACATCGATTTTCAGGTGGTCTGGAACGTAAAGAATGCGCAGGAATTCAAATTCTCGCTGCGTGATCCGACCGCGTCTGTCCGTGCGATTTCGGAATCAGCCATGCGTGAAATCATTGCGCAATCTGAACTGGCACCGATCCTGAACCGTGACCGTGCCACGATCGAAGCAACAGCCCGCGAGCTGATCCAAACCACATTGGACAACCGCAAGACCGGCATCAACATCATCCGCGTCAACTTTAACAAGGTGGACCCGCCAAGGCAGACAGTGACTGTAACTGATGCAGATGGTCGGGTGACGCAGGAATCCGTGATCGACGCCTTCCGCGACGTTCAGGCCGCCGAGCAGGAACGCGACCGGGTTGAACGCCAAGCTGACGCTTATGCTAACCAGCGCACCGCCGAAGCACGCGGTCAATCTGCACAGCTTTTGGAAGCCGCCGAAGGCTACCGTGCGCGCGTTGTGAACGATGCTGTCGGTGAGGCGAGCCGTTTTGAGGCTGTTTTGACTGAATACTCTGCAGCACCAGAAGTGACACGCAAACGCTTGTACCTTGAAACCATGGAGAAAATCCTCGGCGACGTGGACAAGATCATTCTTGAAAACAACACGGATGGGGGCGGTCAAGGCGTTGTGCCATACCTGCCACTCAACGAATTGCGTAACTCGAACCGGGGGTCAAACTGATGCGTAAGGCAAATATTATTATCCCGGTTATCGTGATTGCGGCGATCGTCTTGCTGTCCTCGATTTTTATCGTCGATGAACGTGAAAAGGCACTGGTTCTGCGCTTTGGCCAGATCAAACAGGTCCGTGAAAATGCCGGCATCGGCTTTAAAATTCCGCTGTTGGACGAGGTCGTGCGCTATGACGACCGTATCTTGTCTCTTGAAACCCCCATGATCGAAGTCACGCCAGCCGATGACCGACGTTTGGAAGTCGATGCGTTCGTACTTTATCGCATCGTGGACGTCCGCCAGTTCCGCCAAGCGTTGGGCACCGACGGTGAGCGTCAAGCTGAGATCCAGCTGAACGGTATTCTTGATGGTCAGATCCGTGCGGTTCTGGGTTCGCAAGGTGTCACATCGAACACCATCTTGTCGCCCGAACGGTCGGCATTGATGGACCAGATCCGCGAACGGTCTGATGCACGTGCGCAGGCTTTGGGTCTTGATGTTGTGGACGTGCGTTTGCGTCAAACCAACCTGCCAGAGCAGAACTTTGATGCGACATTGCAGCGGATGATTGCGGAACGTGCCCGCGAAGCAACCGATGAACGCGCCCGTGGCCGCGAAGCCGCGCAGCGTGTAACAGCCCTAGCGGATCGTACTTACGAAGAGATCCTGTCGGAAGCCCGTCGTGATGCCCGCATCACTGAAGGTGAAGCAGATGCTGCGCGCAACAAAATCTTTGCTGAGGCCTACTCAAAGGATGCGGAGTTCTTTGAATTCTACCGCTCTTTGAGTGCCTACGAAGAG
Source organism: Sulfitobacter sp. (assembly GCA_026421135.1). GTDB lineage: Bacteria > Pseudomonadota > Alphaproteobacteria > Rhodobacterales > Rhodobacteraceae > Sulfitobacter. The sequence goes on from JAPKCR010000009.1 coordinate 6,646, forward strand.
GCGTTGCAGGGGAAGAATTCGACCATGGTGATGTCACCTGACAGCGAGTTCTTTAACTACCTGCGTTCGGACCAGGGCAGCCGCTCGGTCGAGGGTGAATCAAACTAAACCCGCGCAGCGATCCAAGATTAGAAAGGGCCGGCCATTGCGCTGGCCCTTTTTGCAATATTGTCCCAAATTTGCGTGATTGAGGGCGATCCAAAGCGGTATGCCTGTTGACTTGCGCGTGATCGTTCCCATCTTTCGCCTTGCAGCACTGACATTGCGGATGCACTCTGGTGTCAGAAAATTTGGGGTCTCTTGGTCCCGCCCTTTGTTCAGGAGATAATGAATGCAGCCGAAGGCCGTATCCGTGTCGAAATCAATCGCCCCGTCGCCCCAGCTGAAATGGCTGATGATGGGCATGCTGGCCCTTGCATTTGTTTTGATGCAGACCGTCATCGCCTATGCAAAACCCGAGAGTCTGGCGCCATTGGCCGAAAAAATTAGCCCGTCTGTGGTTAATATCACAACATCGACTGTGGTCGAGGGGCGTACCGGGCCGCGTGGCATTGTGCCCGACGGATCCCCTTTCGAAGATTTCTTCCGCGAATTTCAAGATCGCAACAACGACGATCAGTCCCCGCCCGCACCACGCAAGTCTTCCGCGCTTGGGTCGGGTTTTGTGATTTCCGAGGATGGTTATGTTGTTACCAACAACCACGTGATTGCGGGCGCTGACGAAATCACCATTGAATTTTTCTCGGGCGAGGAACTGGTTGCCAAGGTGATCGGAACCGACCCCAACACCGACATCGCGCTGCTGAAAGTCGAAGCGCCGGGTGCCTTGCCTTTTGTCACATTTGGCGACAGCAATGCCGCGCGCGTTGGCGATTGGGTGATCGCGATGGGCAACCCGTTGGGGCAGGGGTTTTCGGTCTCGGCCGGTATCGTCTCGGCGCGTAATCGGGCGCTCTCGGGCACCTATGACGACTACATCCAGACCGATGCTGCAATCAACCGGGGCAATTCGGGCGGGCCTCTGTTCAATATGGATGGTGCGGTGATCGGTGTGAATACAGCAATCCTGTCACCAAATGGTGGCTCTATCGGGATTGGTTTCTCAATGGCATCCAACGTCGTGACCCGTGTAGTTGACCAGCTCAAGGAATTTGGCGAAACCCGCCGTGGCTGGTTGGGTGTGCGCATTCAGGATGTGACCCAAGATGTCGCAGACGCGATGGGCTTGGCCAAGGTGACCGGCGCGTTGATCACCGACGTACCAGATGGCCCTGCCAAAGATGCCGGGCTGAAAACCGGTGACGTGATCATGAGCTTTGCCGGCGTCGAAGTCGAAGACACCCGCGGCCTGGTCCGTCAGGTTGGCAACAGCGCCGTCGGTGCTGCTGTGCGCGTCACCGTGCTGCGCGATGGAAAATCCCAAACGTTAAAGGTAATTCTCGGCCGGCGCGAAGATGCCGAAGGTGAAAGCACGCCAGGGGCTGACCCCGAAGAAGGTGTAGACCCCGAAGGCCCAGAAACGGTATCCATTTTGGGTCTTACTGTCACGCTGCTGACCGATGACATGCGCGAGGAATTCGACGCGGATGAGGCCACCAACGGTCTAGCCGTGGTTGAGGTCGACGAAACGTCGGAAGCGTTTGAAAAGGGTCTGCGCAAAGGTGACGTAATCACCGAGGCCGGACAGCAAAGCATTGCCACGATTTCCGACCTAGAAGACCGTGTGACCGAGGCGCGGGACGCGGGGCGCAAGTCTTTGCTGCTGCTGGTCCGCCGCGCCGGTGATCCACGATTTGTGGCGATTGGCATCGAAGAGTAATCATAGGCCCTTCGATATGAACATCACTTGAACCCGCCTTTGCCCAGCATCGGCGGGTTTTGCATTGTCTCCTTGCTGAAACCTTCCTTATTGTTTCGCATATCGAAAGTAGTTAGGTTTCTTTGAAAGAAGGAAGCCTTGATGCCCGAAACGACGCCCGCAACCGTGTACCCAGAACGTCTTCACACCCTGCGCACGCAGATGCTGGCCGAGGCGGACATCAAAAGTGTTCAAAATCAGGACTTGATCCAAAGCCGCCGCGAACAGATATGCGATGCCGCGCTGGAACTGTTTTTGGAAAAGGGTTTTGCCGCAACAACGGTGCGCGATATTTGCGGCCGTTCAGGTGTCAATCAGGCAAGCATCTATGATTATATCGCCAACAAAAATGACATCCTGCGGCGTCTGTTGAATCAGCTTTGGTTTCGCGAAGACGTGCCAACCCTGTCGGTGATCTTGCAGGATCAATCTGTGTCGCTTGAAGAAGCTATTGAACAGTATTTCCGCGAAAGCTGGGCGCATAAACGCAAAGGAACATTGCTGGCTTATCGCTGTGTGCCGCACATGCAGCCCGAAGATCGCCAAGCGCTGCACGCCCGTGAATATGCCGCGATGAAGGATCTTGCCGACCAGCTCAGCCTGCGGCTTGGCATTGATGCCGAAGACCGCCGCCTAGATATCGTGGCGAACTTGATGGTTTTTCTATCCGCCTTTGGGCCAATGCGCGATTGGCTGAACCGTGACATCCCCAACGATCTTATTCTGCGCAGCGTTGCTGCAGGCGCAGCTACGATGGTTCGGTCCCTAGCGGATGCCCCCCCTAAGTAAAACGGCCTTAGGTTTTGCGCGCGCGGATGACCGTGTGGTGGCTTAGGATCTGATACCCCAGTTCAGCTGCAACGCGCCCCATCAGTTCGGCGATTTCCGTACCGGGAATTTCGATCAGGTCACCGCTGTCGATGTCCACCAGATGATCATGGTCCGTGTGAGGCATCATTTCATAGCGGGCAGGGGCGTCATCCATCACCAGCTTGCGCACCAGACCCGCATTTTCCAATACCGACATGGTCCGGTACACGGTTGCGACCGACACCGTATCATCCAGTGCGCGGGCCTTTTCGTATAGGTCCTCGACGTTGGGGTGGTCGTCGGTTTCGGAAAGGATCGTAACAATTGATGCGCGTTGCTGCGTGACGCGCAGCCCTGCGTCGCGCAGCAGTTGCTTGTAGTCGGGGTCATTTTCCAAAGCAGTCACCATCCTTGTGTTGCCCTGACTTTATGCAACTCCGGCCTTGTCTGCAAGTTTTTGCGATCTATTATCATTCGCATGTTTGACATCTGCGAATAATTCGCATTTACATGTAGGCGATCCCATTTCGGGTACGGAGGCTTTGGTGAGAAAATCTTTGTTAGCGACAGTTGCCACGACAGTCATGATGACGGTTGCACCCGTGTGGGCAGCTGATTTCAAGGTGGTGACAACCTTTACCGTGTTGGCGGATATGGCCCAACAGGTGGCAGGGGACGCCGCCGAGGTAGTATCAATCACCAAGCCGGGTGCCGAAATTCACGGCTATGAACCGACCCCGCGTGATATCGTCGGGGCGGTCGGTGCCGACTTGATTTTGTGGAATGGTCTAAACCTTGAGCTATGGTTCGAACAGTTCTTGTCAAACCTTGGCGATATCCCCTCTGTAACACTGACCGATGGCATCGATCCCATTTCGATTTCGACCGGCGATTACGAGGGCAAGCCGAACCCGCACGCCTGGATGGGTTTGGATAATGCGCTGATCTATGTGGACAATATCGCCGCTGCCTTTGTGCAACATGATCCCGACAATGCAGAAACCTACAAGGCCAATGCAGAGCGATATAAGGGGGAAATCCGCGAAACGATCAACCCGTTGCGCGAACGGATCGCCGAGATTCCTGAAGACAAGCGGTGGTTGGTGACCTGCGAAGGGGCGTTCAGCTATCTGGCGCGCGATTTCGGAATGAAAGAGCTGTATCTTTGGCCGATGAACGCGGACCAGACCGGTACACCGCAACAGGTGCGCAAGGTTATCGACGAAGTCCGCGCAAGTGATATTCCCGTAGTTTTCTGCGAAAGCACCGTTAATACATCACCCGCCGAACAGATTGCGCGCGAAACTGGCGCGGCCTTTGGTGGCGTCCTGTATGTTGATAGTCTGAGCACCGCTGAAGGCCCAGTGCCCAGCTATCTGGATTTATTAAGGGTGACATCACAGACCATCGCGGACGGGTTGTCTGAAAACTTGAAGTGATCGGAAAAGAGACATGAAAAGCGCAAAAATTCACCACGAAGCTGAGCATTTTGCCCCCCATGACAGTGGTATATCCGCGCAAAATGTGACGGTTACCTATCGCAACGGTCATACCGCGCTGTACGACGCGAGTTTCGAGATCCCACGCGGTACGATCACAGCGTTGGTGGGCGTTAACGGGGCAGGGAAATCCACCTTGTTCAAGGCCATCATGGGGTTCGTCCCGGCCGCCGCAGGCGAGATCAAGTTGCTGGGCAAAACGGTGCGCGAGGCCCTGCGCGAAAACCTAGTGGCCTATGTGCCCCAATCCGAAGAGGTCGACTGGGCCTTTCCAGTGCTGGTGCAAGATGTGGTGATGATGGGGCGCTATGGGCACATGGGCTTTCTGCGCCGTCCCAAAGCCGCAGATCATGCGGCGGTGGACGAGGCATTGCGGCGCGTAAACATGACCGATTTCCGAGACCGCCAGATTGGTGAACTGTCCGGTGGCCAACGCAAACGCGTGTTTTTGGCCCGTGCCTTGGCGCAAGACGGGCGCGTGATCTTACTTGATGAACCCTTTACCGGCGTTGACGTCAAGACAGAGGACCAGATCGTGGCCCTGCTGCGCGAATTGCGCGACGAAGGTCGTGTGATGCTGGTATCGACACATAACCTTGGCTCCGTGCCCGAATTTTGCGACCGCACCGTGTTGGTCAAAGGCACGGTGCTTGCCTACGGGCCGACCGAAACGGTCTTTACCCATGACAACCTCGAACTGGCGTTTGGCGGTGTTCTGCGCCAATTTACCCTTGGCGGCAGCGACCTGCATGATGACGATGACGGCCGGGAGTTGCGGATCATTACCGACGACGAACGCCCCTTTGTTCACTACGGAGAGGCCCGTGCAAAGGACGAGGGCGACTCATGATCGAGCTGCTGCTAGAGCCGTTCGGCTACGGCTATATGTTTAACGCCATGTGGGTGTCGGCCATGGTAGGCGGCGTCTGTGCATTTCTATCATGCTATCTGATGCTGAAAGGCTGGTCGCTCATCGGCGACGCGCTCAGCCACTCGGTCGTACCGGGTGTGGCCGGGGCTTATATGCTGGGCCTGCCCTTTGCGCTTGGCGCGTTTCTGGCAGGCGGTCTGGCGGCGGCGGCGATGCTGTTTCTTTCGGGACGGTCGGGGCTCAAGATCGATGTGATTATCGGAATCATCTTTACGTCGTTTTTTGGGTTGGGGCTGTTCATGGTGTCGCTGTCGCCGATGTCGGTCAGTATCCAGACCATTATCATGGGCAATATTCTGGCCATCGCCCCGTCTGATACCATTCAGCTGGCGATCATCGGGGTGGTTTGCCTGACTGTCTTGCTGCTGAAATGGAAGGACCTGATGGTCACGTTTTTTGACGAAAACCATGCGCGCTCCATCGGGCTAAAGCCGGACCTATTAAAGGCGATATTCTTTATGCTGTTGTCTGCCGCCGTTGTGGCCGCAATGATGACTGTGGGCGCGTTTTTGGTCATCGCGATGGTCGTCACGCCCGGTGCCACGGCCTATTTGCTATGCGACCGGTTTCCGCGTCTGATCATTGTGTCGGTAATTATCGGCACGCTGACAGGTTTTCTGGGGGCGTATGCCAGCTATTTTCTGGATGGTGCCACGGGCGGCGTGATTGTTACGTTGCAAACCGCGATCTTCCTACTGGCCTTTGTTTTCGCGCCGAAACACGGCGTGCTGGCCGCCCGGCGCAAGGCGGCCCACGCGTTGCGGTCCTTGCGAGAGGAGGTCCCTTCATGATCGAGACACTGCTGTTTCCGTTTCAGTTTCCATTCATGCAGAACGCATTCTGGATCATTTTGCTAGTCGCCCCGCCTACGGCGTTGTTGTCGTGTTTTCTGGTGCTCAAAGGCTGGGCACTAATGGGCGACGCCGTCAGCCATGCGGTGCTGCCGGGGGTGGTTCTGGCGTGGATCACGGGCATCCCGCTGATCATAGGGGCCTTTGCGGCGGGCATGTCCTGTGCGCTGCTGACGGGATACCTAAGCCATAACAGCCGGATCAAACAGGACACTGTCATGGGGGTAGTATTCTCGGGCATGTTTGGCGTCGGCATCATTATGTACACCTCGATTTCGACGAACCAGCATCTGGATCACATCCTGTTCGGCAACATGTTGGGGGTGGGACCGCAGGATTTATGGACGGCGGGACTCATCTCGGTCTTTGTGACGGCATTTATGGTGCTGAAATGGAAGGACCTGTTGTTGCATGCATTTGATCCTGCTCAGGCGCAGGCCAGTGGCTTGCGAACCGATTTTTTGCACTATGGGTTGCTTGCGGTGTTGTCGTTGACCATCGTGGCCACGCTGACCGCGACAGGGCTGATCCTTGCGGTGGCGTTGCTGGTGACACCGGGCGCGATTGCGTTCCTGTTAGTGCGCAGCTTTGGCCCAATGCTGATTGTGTCGGTTGCGGTTTGCACGCTTTCAATGTTTGCGGGAACCTACCTTAGCTTTTTCATCGACAGCGCACCGGCCCCGACGATCGTCCTTATCTTGACGGCTGTGTTCCTGGTGGCTTTCGTGAACCGACTTTACGTCACGCGCAAAGCCTCGCGGATAGCGGCGAGGGCGGTTGACCCGCGCTGACAGACCGACGCAAACTGCCAAAGATACCGCACTAACGCCAACGGACCGCTTTGGCGGCGGGGTAGCTGCGGCCAGTTCTGATGGAGGCCGAAAATGACGATATTTCCCCGCACATTATTCACCGACGAGCATGATCAGTTCCGCAAGATGGTCCGTCGCTATTGCGAGGAAAAAGTAAAACCGCGCCTTGCTGAGTGGAGCGAAAACCAGTGTGTCCCGAAAGCGCATTGGCAAGAGGCCGGAGCACTTGGGATGCTGAATGCCTGGCTTGCCGAGGGATATGGCGGCATTGGCCAAGGCATCTTGTTTGATGTGATCGTTTGCGAAGAACTGGGCCGTATCGGGGCCACGGGGCCGGGCTTTTCGCTGCATTCGCTGATAGTGACGCCCTACATTAACAACCACGGCAGTGATGACTTGAAATCACGCATCCTGCCCAAGATGGTGACGGGGGAAATAATCGGGGCCGTCGCGATGACGGAGCCGGGGACGGGCAGCGATCTGGCCGCCATCAAAACCCGAGCCGAACCCCATGGCAACGGGTGGAAGATCAACGGGCAAAAGACCTTTATCACCAATGGACAAAACGCTGATGTCGTGGTGACAGCCTGCATCACCGATCCCGAAAAGGGGGCCAAAGGTATCTCTCTTTTCGCGATTGAACGCGACATGGAAGGGTTCAGCAGGGGGCGCAATCTTCGCAAGATCGGCCAGCACGGGAACGACACGGCGGAACTGTTCTTTGAGGATGTGTTCGTGCCAGCCGAAAACCTAATCGGGCAAGAGAACATGGGCTTTAGCTATCTGATGCAGGAACTGGCGCAGGAACGTCTGCTGATATCCGTTCAATGTCAGGCCCGCGCCGAGGGCATTTTTGACCTCACCCTTGCCTATGTCAAAGAACGGAAGGCCTTTGGGAAACGGATACTGGATTTCCAGAATACGCGTTTTGCATTGGCCGCGATCAAGGCCGAATTGATGGCGGGGCGTGCCTTTTGCGATGCCCTGATCCAACTGCGGATTGATAGCAAGCTGGATGCCGTGCAGGCATCGGCGGGCAAATTGTACCATTCAGAACTGTTGGGACGTGTCGTGGATCAATGCCTGCAGCTGTTCGGCGGCTACGGCTATATGGAGGAATACCCCATCGCCCAGGCCTATGTGGATGCCCGCGTAGAGAGGATTTACGGCGGGACATCCGAGATCATGAAAGAGATCATAGGGCGGTCACTGGATGCCGAGATTTCGGGCTAATCTAGCGCCGATTTGGGCTGTGCAGCCGCTGTGGGCCATGTGGGCTGCATCATCGGGGCAAAGAACCGCTTTCGAAACATTGTGGACATTGATTCGTCCGAAATAAGGCGTTACGTGTCCAGATTGGGAACAAACAGTGCCAAATTTTAGCCATTAGTTCTATAACCTTCAAAACGGCGTGCACAAAAAAGGCAGAAATTGGGCGGGCGCTTCAATGTGACCCGTTGTTTCCAATCTCGAAACAGTCAGCAGAAGAGCCATCAAGAATTTCTATATTCCCCTTAAAATATTGGGTTACCACGCCTCGTGGGAACGATTGCAGTATCCAATTTGGAAACAGAAGACACGCGAAAGTTGTCTGTCGGCGTTCAATACACCCGAGGTGTGCGAACACAGTTTCGTTCACCTTAACTTAGTGACGATTTTTCCCT
>JAPKCR010000367.1 GCA_026421135.1 Sulfitobacter sp.
ACCTTTTGGTTGCGCCGCTGGACAGAGCAGTCGCGTTCAAACAGATGGTAGATTTCGCCGTGCTTGTCGCCCAAGATTTGCACTTCTACATGGCGGGCTTTGAGGATCATCTTTTCCAGATAGCCCTCGCCATTCCCAAAGGCCGCTTCGGCCTCGCGACGGCCTTCAAGGACCTTTTCTTCAAGCTCTTTTTCGGAATTGATCGGCCGCATACCGCGCCCGCCGCCGCCCCAAGACGCCTTGAGCATCAGAGGGTAACCAACTTCGGCTGCCTGTTTGCGCACCAGGTCCATATCATCGCCAAGAACTTCGGTGGCAGGGATGACGGGCACGCCTGCCTCGACCGCGACGCGGCGGGCGCTGGCTTTGTCGCCAAGCGCACGCATGGTTTCAGCTCGGGGGCCGATAAAGGTGATGCCGTTTTGCTCGCAAGCATCCACGAAATCAGGGTTTTCTGACAAGAGGCCATAACCGGGGTGGATCGCATCAGCCCCGGACGCTTTGGCGACGCGAATAATTTCGTCGATGCTAAGATAGGCCGCGACGGGACCAAGCCCTGCGCCGATGCGGTAAGCTTCGTCCGCTTTGAAGCGGTGCAGGCCGAGCTTGTCCTCTTCTGCAAAGACCGCAACAGTCTTTTTTCCCATTTCATTGGCTGCCCGCATGATGCGGATGGCAATTTCACCACGGTTGGCGATCAGGATTTTCTTGAAGTCGGTCATTGGGCCTCGCTTGAGTTAGGCTGGGCTGGGCGCGGCAAGATGGCCGGACCCGGGGCTATTGCGGCAGTGCAGCATTGTTGCGTTCGTTTGCAGTGGTGTGCAAGGAAGTTTATGCCTCCGGCGTGGATTTTGATCCATTTGGAAGCAAAGCGCGCGGATCGAAGTGGAGGGGGGCGGGTAAAGCACCAAAGGACTTTGCGCCAATTTGGCCCATGTTTGCAACCATATCCTTGATGAAAATATCGATCAGATGATCGATGCCCTTTGGCCCTAGTGCAGCAAGCGCAAAGTGAAAGGCACTTCCCATCATCACAAAATCGGCACCAAGAGCGCGGGCGCGCAAAACGTCCAAGCCGGTCTCCATGCCGCTGTCAAAAATGATCGGCAAAGTGGTGGCCGCACGGATAGCGGGCAGCATGTCGATAGCTGCGGGGGCGGCGTCGAATTGCCTGCCTGCATGATTTGACACCCAAATGCCATCGGCACCGATCGCCTCAAGGGCGGTGGCATCTTCGGGGCGCAGCACGCCTTTAATCATGAACGGACCGTCCCACGCGTCACGCAGCCATTTGACATAATCCCAGTCGGGCGAGGTGCGCAGCAGGTATCCTACATGCGCAGTCGACGACAGCCCTTTGGCATTGGTGCTTTTGTATTTGTCCAGCATTCGCATGTGGGGCATTCCGCGTTGCGCCATGCCGATGGCCCATGCAGGGCGCATTGCCGCCTGCGCCAACAGGCGCGGCGTCAGACGTGGCGGGTTGGTCAGACCTGACCGCGTCTGCCGTTCGCGGCGACTGGCCACGGGGACATCAACGGTTAGGATCAGGCCGTTGAACCCGGCAGATTTAGCACGGTTCAACATGTCCGTGCGAATGTCAGGGTCGCGGGGCGGATACATCTGGAACCACGCGTTCTTGCCTATATGAGGGGCAAGGTCTTCGGGGCTTTGGGCCGCGACGGTGGACAGGCAATATGGGATGCCCGCACGGGCTGCGGCGCGGGCAAGGTGGCCTTCGGCATCGGGCCAGATCAGGCCGGACATGCCAATCGGCGCGATCCCAAATGGCAGGGGAAATTTGGTTCCGAAAAGGGGCGTCGACAAGTCGGGGTCGAATTCGCCATGCAGAACCGATGGCATGAACCCGATACGGTCCAGCGATTGGCGGTTGCGGTGTTTGGTGGCCTCTGACCCGGTGGCGCTGCCCAGATACTCCCAAACGAATTCCGGAATCCGCCGTTTTGCACGGCGACGCAGATCGGATAATTCCGGATAGGTTGCATGTAAATCCATCCGCGTATTTGTGCCGCACATGCTGGGATTGTCCAGCAGACATGTAGTCCAATTTGATGATCGTAAATCCGAATAGTCCAAGCCCGGGTATGGCGCTTTCCTGCCGAGAACATTTTGCGAACGTGTCTTTCATTTGGGCGTTTGTCGCGCTAGGTTATGGCGCATGAATGATTTTGACGAAATGGACGCCTTTGAGGGCGCATCTTTATCAGCGCGTGCCATGGCCGCGCGGCCGCAGCCCTATCTTGACGGGTTGAACCCTGCACAGCGCGCCGCTGTCGAACAGATGGATGGCCCCGTGCTGATGCTGGCCGGTGCCGGCACTGGCAAGACCAAAGCGTTGACGGCGCGGATCGTGCATTTGATGAACACGGGTCGTGCGCGCCCGAACGAGATTTTAGCGGTCACCTTTACCAACAAGGCCGCGCGCGAGATGAAAAACCGTGTCGGCGGGATGTTGGGTCAAAGCATCGAAGGCATGCCATGGCTTGGCACCTTCCACGCGATCTGCGTCAAGCTGTTGCGGCGTCATGCGGAACTGGTCGGGCTAAAGTCGAACTTTACGATACTGGATACCGACGACCAGCTCCGCCTGCTCAAGCAATTGGTCAGGGCCGAAGGGATCGACGACAAACGCTGGCCTGCACGCATGCTGGCAAATATCATCGACGGTTGGAAAAACCGTGCGCTGACCCCCGATAAATTACCAAGCGCCGATGCGGGTCACTACAACCACCTTGGACCCAAGATATACGCGCAGTATCAAACGCGCCTGAAAGAGCTGAACGCCTGCGATTTCGGCGATTTGCTGCTGCATATGGTGACGATATTCCAGAACCACGACGATCTGCTGAAACAGTATCAGCGCTGGTTCAAGTTCATCCTCGTGGACGAATACCAAGACACAAACGTCGCCCAATATCTGTGGCTGCGGCTGCTGGCGTCAGGGCATAAAAACATCTGTTGCGTGGGCGATGATGACCAGTCGATCTATGGCTGGCGCGGGGCCGAAGTAGGCAATATCCTCAAGTTTGAAAGCGATTTCCCCGGTGCCCACGTCGTCCGGCTGGAACAGAACTATCGATCCACACCGCATATCTTGGCCGCCGCTTCTGGCGTGATTGCGGGCAACGAGGGGCGGCTGGGCAAAACGCTTTGGACCGAAGCGCGCGACGGTGAAAAAGTTCGCTTGATCGGCCATTGGGATGGCGAGGAAGAGGCGCGCTGGATCGGGGACGAGATCGAAGCCATGCAGCGCGGCACCCGTGATTTGCGGCAATTTTCACTGGACGAGATGGCGATCCTTGTGCGGGCCTCGCATCAGATGCGCGCGTTCGAGGACCGGTTTTTGACCATCGGATTGCCCTACCGCGTCATTGGGGGGCCACGCTTTTACGAGCGGTTGGAAATACGCGATGCGATGGCCTATTTCCGCGTTGTGACATCACCTGATGATGACCTCGCGTTCGAGCGGATTGTGAACACGCCCAAACGCGGGCTTGGCGATAAGGCGCAGCAAAGTATCCAAATAACCGCACGTGAAAACGGTGTGAACCTTGTGGAAGGTGCACGGATTTTGCTGGCCAATGGCGGGATTGGCGGCAAGGGTGCCGCGCAATTACGGCTGCTGATCGACGGAATTGAACGCTGGGGCGAAATGGCGCGCGGGCCACGGATCCGGGTTGAGGTTGATGATAACAACGTGATTGACGATGGCGCACCGACCACGC